>JAPHUG010000358.1 GCA_026197195.1 Sedimenticola sp. | reverse complement strand
TCGTCCTATAACCCAAGAGCTTGTGATTGTGATTTTTGCACTTCGCACGGTGCCGCCTATATTTCAGATAGCAAAGGTAAGCTGTCACTGGCAATAAAAAACGAAAAAGAAGTCAGTCGTTTCAAGCAAGGGAGTGGCCTCGTCGATTTTCTTATATGCAGAAATTGTGGCGTTGTCGTTGGGGCATGTTACCAAGAAGGTGAATACTTCTACGCAGCTATCAATGCCAATTCCATTAAAGGAAATGTAGATCTAGGGGAAAGCCAGTGTGCATCACCCAAACAATTACAAGACCCAGAGAAAATAACAAGATGGAAAGAACTCTGGTTTTCAAATGTTGAATTCAGATAACGCTCTACTTCTGGCCTATCAGACTCTTGACTCACTTGACCGATAACGCCTGATAGTTAATCTTTTTTCAATGAGGGGCGTTTTCTTCTGCTTGTCATGATACGATAGTGGCGAGCATTTTTAATGAGTTACCCACCGAGCCATAAAGGCTCTAACAAGAGCATGCTGCATCGCTCTCTCCTTACGCTGGGCATATTTTTACGGCCCTGCCTCTCCTAATCAGCCGCAACTACTAGCACTGGCTGATTAATATCAAATACCTATAGGCCCATCATGTTAAAAAGACACAGGATACAGTTTCCAAAGCCAGAGTCATCTAATCTTAATCAGGATGAGGCCTATTTCTTCCTTCAAGGCCCCAACGGGCAGAGGAAAATAAAATTTCACGACTATGATGAGATTTACCAAGAACAAGGCTTATACGAGCAAATTTTTTATGATCGTTTGAAATGTACTTCCCCTGTTAAGGTAACAACCATTCTTGAATCTGCCGTTAGGCAATCGCAGGACAATTTCACAGAGTTGCGAGTATTAGATTTAGGTGCTGGTAACGGCATGATGGGGGAAGAGCTTAAAAAACATGGCTTATCTCGTTTAATTGGGGTGGATATCATCCCTGAAGCGTATGAAGCGACCGTTAGAGACAGGCCCGGCTTATATGATGCCTATTATGTCGAAGACTTTACAAAATTAGACGCCGAAACCAAAGCAGATATTGCATCGTGGCAATGTGATTGCATGGTAACAGTTGCAGCCTTGGGGTTCGGCGACATACCCACAAAGGCTTTTATTGAGGCATTTAATATCATCACCGCAGAAGGCTGGGTCGCATTCAATATAAAGGAGTCCTTCTTTGACAATAGTGACGACTCCGGTTTTTCAAAAATGATTCGTGAGTTAATATTCTCCGAATACCTGGACGTCTACCATATCGAGCGCTATCGCCATCGATTGTCAATTGAAGGTGAGCCGCTATACTATTTTGCAATCGTTGGCAGAAAGAATGCGGATGTCCCCAAGCAATTTTTCGAATAGAAATGATTATCTGCCTGACAACCGGATGAATGTGTACAGAAAGTAGGTTGGGTTGAGCAGAGCGAAACCCAACACTATTCGTTGGCTTTCACTTCGGTTATTCCAACCTACTAAAACCTGTCCGAGTGGGATGGCAGGCTATTATGTGCCTGTATCAAGCTGACATGAAAGAATGAATAGTTCCCTGCCCATACTCTACTCTTTCAGACGCTGCCCCTACGCGATCCGGGCCCGATTAGCTATTGCCTATAGTGGTCAGCAAACCGCATTGCGCGAAGTGTTACTGAAAAATAAACCTGAGGCATTCTTGACCTGCTCACCCAAGGCCACTGTTCCTGTTCTGCAATTGGCGAGTGGTCAGGTCATTGAGGAGAGTCTGGACATTATGCTCTGGGCGCTTAAACGGAATGATCCTGCTCACTGGTTGCCCTCAACAACAGATGAACAGTGCCAGATTGATCAACTCATTAACGAAAATGACTTGCAGTTTAAACCGAGGCTCGATCGCTATAAATATGCTTCGGGCCATCCTGAAATGACAGAACAGGAACACCGTGTCGCTGCTGAACCGTTTTTGTTACATTTGGAAGCGTTGCTCTGTCAGCATCGGTTTTTAGTTGCAGAGCGGGTCACACTGGCCGATGTAGCTATCTTCCCTTTTATTAGACAGTTTGCGGGTGTGGATCAATCCTGGTTTCAGCAAGCGCCCTACCCCAAGTTACGAGCATGGCTAGTGGATTGGTTAGGGAACCCGCTTTTTCAAGCGGTTATGGAGAAGTATCCACCGTGGAAAGAGGATGATTCGCTGACTGTTTTTCCTAACGCGGGTTTTATGAATCACAGATAAGGCTAACAATTCTGGATGTGGGTGACTTTTTGTCTGTTCTTTTGTTGGGCTTCGCTTTGCTCAACCCAACCTACGGCAAGCTCTAATTTACCCCAACGGTTTTCAACCAGGCTCCGACATCCCTTGTGGGTTTTGTATTGTTGGGCTGCACGCTGTTTAGCCCAACGTTGTGGTGCTATAAAGCCCCATAGGTTGGCGCTGAACAACGTGAAGCCCAACATCTTTGAACGCGCAATATATACCGGGACTTGACGGATAACGTTGGGCTTCGCTGCGCTTAGCCCATCCTACGCTGCTATCTAAAAATGCAGATTTAATACGCCAGTACTTTGATGGGCTTTGCTCAGCCCAAGCTACGGGTTGAGGAAGTATTGAATCCGGATGCCCGTTAAGATAATGGTTTATACACTTCCCTCTTTCTTTATATCATCCCAATTCTTGCGTAGCTCTTTCAGTCGTTTTTTGTATGAGTCAGCGTCACCAAAGTCAGCAAACTGGTCCATGCGGCTATGAGGGTCGGGCGTACGTCGCGCGTGTTTAATGGGGCACCAATACTGTTCTGTACGTGCGCTAATCTCACGACAATACTCAATAAGGCCGTTGCCATAGCTACAGTAAAGACAGTTAACCTTCTCAATCGCATTAAGATAGGAGAGTTGTAATCGGTCTACCCGCATGTAGTCTGCACGTTTAACCAGCGGGATGCCGTAGATTCTGAAGCAGGTGTGCTGATACAGGCTGATCATAAGATCAAGCAGTGCCAAGGGGAAAATCACACTATAGATGATGGGCGCTGAGAGAATATGGGCCAGCTTGGCATCACGCAGGTAACGCCAAAGACCAATACGTTGCTGCCGTTGCAGCGCCTTGAAGCCCTGCTCAAACCGTACCCGGCCCTTTTTCAGGGTGTAGTGAAACTGCCGCCTTTTCTCCTGCAGTAGCCGGTCAATCTCCTGTTCCAGCTCGGCTTGCATGAGTTGTAGCCGGGAGAGTATTTCATCCAGTGTAGACTTG
>JAPHUG010000140.1 GCA_026197195.1 Sedimenticola sp. | reverse complement strand
TTGTGTTGATTAGACTGCTGGGTGGGCTGGCTCCCGATTCAAGTGAACCGATGCCTGAGAGCATGCGAATATTTCTGCAGGAGACCTGGCGTAAGATTACCGTGCGGGTGCCCGGTACCCGGTTCAATTTTGATTTCTGGCGTGAGTGTCAGCCACGTCGTTCAACCTACCCAGCCTGTCGCGCTGTGATTGCGGCCAGGGAGCAGGGTGTGCAGCATGAATCAGCAATGATCAAGGCGATCCAACAGGCCTATTATCTGCGGGCGATGAATCCTTCGGATGATGAGACGCTAAAGGCGCTGGCCGGCGAGCTGGGGCTGGATGCCGAGGTCTTCTCCAAGGCGCTCAATGACCCGGCTACACAACACCAGTTGGAGCAGGAGATACAGCAGGGGCGCTCAATGGGAGCTGAGGGTTTCCCTTCGTTAATCCTCGACTATAACGGTCAGCTGCACCTGTTACGATACAGCTATACCGACCCGGCACCGGTGCTCAGGCAGATTGATTCACTGTTGGCTGGTGCCTAGAAGCGGAGCTTATCGGCTGCTTTTGGATTATCGATAAACCGGTTGCGGGTACCCTGATGCTTGGCAATCAGGTTGTTGCGTCGCCGCTCTTCATTATCCGGGGGGTCTTCCCGGTTCCATTTTTTCATCAACTCCCCCTGTCGTTTGAACAGGGATAAGCCATAGGTGTCGTGCATATAGAGCATCGCCCTGGCGATGTTGCCACGGCTGGGTGGGCGTGGCTCGACGGCTCTTTGGCGTGAATGGAACTCGAAGTCACAGCGACCAAAGTCCCGCCGTTCACCAGCAATTACAGCAAAGGGAAAACTACTGCGGGCTTTATTGATATCGGCCTTGGCAGGATAGAGATTATGCATGTCGGCTTCAATTTGATTGAAGCGAGGACTGGATTCACGGCACAGTTTTCTGCTCCGGCACCCCTGGTCCCGCATCGCCCATGCCATCGGGTAGACATGTTCGATATTGATGCTGCGACCATGGTAGGCACCGAATTTCTCATCGCAATAGAGGGTGCGGCCACCTTTTGGGTAGATGCGTTCCCAGAAAACCGGCAGTGCATCAAAGTACGCTTTGTAAACCCGTTGGCCCTCTGCCATTAGTGAGGGCGAAGCAGACAGGAGTAACAAGATAAACAGGAGTGGTTTATAAAGGTGCTTCATGGATGTGGGTCGATCTGTTGTTATTCCCAGAGTGAGTGCTACCTTTACTTCGACTCACCCCAGGTATAATAGTTCGTCAGGAGTAGTTGATGTATTCCCGGAGATAAGTGGCCTCAACAGTGATGTCTTTCAGACGGGCCTTTACCAGGTCGCCGATGGAGATCATGCCGATCGGTTTACCTTCATCCAGAACAGGTATGTGCCTGAAACGATGCTCTGTCATCAGGGTCATGGCCTCTTCCACAGTGGTTGAAGGTGAGGCGATGATCAGTTTGTGGGTCATGGCGTCATTAATAACCGCGCCTTCCAGTTTCCCCTTGCTGGATGAGCAGTAGCGCAGAATATCCCGCTCAGTGGCAATGCCGTGCAGTGATCCATCTTCGGCTTTAACCAGTAGTGCGCCAACCTTGTTTTCACACATGGTGTTGATGGCCTCAAGCAGATCCATGCTGGCCGGTATCGTGATTACGCCGTCAGGCTTTTTTTGTAATACATCATTCAATGTCATTACTGCTTCCTCCTATGGCTTTTGCTTACCCTGCAACTGATATGGATTAACAGAAGGCCGGGTTAAGATAAGTAAAACAGAAAAAAGGCCGTCCTGCGATGCCTGGTTAACGTGGATTCGCCCTGTTAATAGCGCTATAGTTATCTAACGTGCTGTAATTCATGGAATAAATTATCGTCAGGTTGTTGTGTGGCCTGATAGGGGAGATTGCATGGCGCTGATACCTCCGCGTAAGGATCTTAATAGCTCGACCCTCGTCGGTATTATTACCGGAATGGTGTTGATCACGCTTTCGGTGTTCTTGTCAGCAGAAGAGCCGGGCATCTTTCTCAATCTGCCGGGTCTGCTGATCGTGATTGGTGGCACCATTGCGGCTACTTTTATCAGCTATCCGATGAAAGAGTTACGGCAGGTTTACCGCAGCTTTCGCGTGATCTGGCGTCATCATGACTTCCCGGTGGACCGGGAGATCGAGGAGATCGTACGGGTCTCCATACTGCTGGGCCATGGAAAACTGGCAGCCATCGAGGATGCGCTGGCGCGTATCAACAACCCCTTCTTGAGAACCGGCATACAGCTGGTGATTGACCGCACACCCACCAGTGATATTGATGCCTTGCTGAAGTGGCGGATCTTCAAATTGCGCCGCCAGGAGTGGGGTGAGGCGCAGGTGTTCCGCTCCATGGCGATCTTTGCGCCCGCCTTTGGTATGGCGGGGACCTTGCTGGGGCTGGTTAATATGTTACAGGCCATGGATGGTGCTGATTTCAAGGTGATTGGGCTGAATCTGGGTATTGCGCTGACCACCACCCTGTACGGCATTATCCTCGCCAATCTGCTGTTCAAGCCGGTTGCGATCAAGTTGGAGCGGCGTACTGAGCAGCGTGTGATGCTGATGTACATGGTATTGGAAGGCATCAGTATGCTGGGGCAAAAGCGTAATCCCAGTTTTATACGGGAAACGCTCAACTCATTCGTCGCTCAGTATGAAGATGAGATTCACTCTCCGTCACTGGAGGAGATAGAGCAGCGCGTTGAGGCCGAGGCGGATCGGGTTGCATCAGCGGGGCGCTCCTCTTGAAAGAGCGTCGCCGGGCGCATCTTCCGCCCCCGCCACAGTGGGAGGATGAACCTCTACCGGATGAAAGCGACGGTGGTTGGTTGATCATCTATCTCGATGTGATGACCCTGATGCTGAGTCTGTTTGTGCTGTTGCTTGCCTACTCCACCTATTCGGAAGAGGACTACAAGGTGTTGACGCGCACCCTTTCGAATCCGGTGGCGGTGCGTGGCCAGGTGACGGCTCCGATTGAGCCGGTACTGCAGAAAAAAGAGCAGGAAGC
>JAPHUG010000072.1 GCA_026197195.1 Sedimenticola sp. | reverse complement strand
TTCTCCCAATCTTTTCTCAAACCGACGGATTAACTGGGGCGTCAACCCAATCTCGGGGACCAGGATGAGTGACTGCCGACCACAACTGGCCACTTTACCCGCCAGCGTCAGATAGACCTCCGTCTTGCCACTGCCTGTAACGCCATCCAGTAGATAGGCATCAAAACGGGCCAAATCTACGGCGTCTACCGCCGCCTGCTGATCGGCATTTAGTGAATAAGTGGCTGTTATCGCCCCTTCCGCGGTTGCCAGGGATGGAGACTGCTCTGTCGATATCACCCAGCCTTTTTTTTCCAGGGCTAACAAAACCGGCCGACAGGGACCCAGTTGAGTCGACAATTGATCCTGGGTAAGCCCATTTGTTGCCTCCTGCAATAACCTCAGCACGGCCGCCTGCTTCGCTGCACGCTTCAGGACGCCCCCCTGTTGCTGGCCACCCAGATCAGTCAGCTGCCAGCGTGTCTCCGTTACTGAGACCGGCGACTCCCCCTTGCGCAGTCGAACCGGTAAAGCATTGGCGATGACCTCGCCAATGGGGTGCTGATAATAGCGACCCGCCCAGATCAGGAGCTCCAGGTCGCCCGTTGAGAACAGTGGCCGCTCATCAAGAATGTGATGGGCACGCTTCAAACGCCTCGACGCCCCCGCAGGCTCATGGTCCAACGCCAAAAGGACACCGCACCGATCGCCCCGACCAAATGGCACACTTACCCGGACGCCCGGAATCAGGCAGGAAAGTACCGCCCCCTCAGGTGGCAGGTAGTCGAAAGCATGGTACAGAGGGGCGGGTATCGCGACCCGCAAGATGAGTTGATCAGGCATGGCGAGATGCTACCTGACTCGAACCAATTTCTCACTCATTGCTCACTCAATTGGCCCTGTAGACAAAAAACCGGGATGGTGAGGAGGGCGATGAAAACAGCGACAAACACGCTAACTGCTTATCAGGAAAGAGACATTTCTGTTTATCCACAGATCCTGTGGATAACTCTGTTGAAAAAACGTTGGAATAGGCCTGCAGCCCCTCAATTTATTAAGATTTCATTAATCTGACAAAAAAATGGTCTTCCATATGATTCACAGCATTATCAATAACTTACACTTATTAAGAAGGGGCTAATATTGATAGATCAGTTTCTCAACTCCCTGGAATGATTGCTGCGCCGCAACTGTGCATAACAAAAGTCAGTCCGCAATAAAAACACGGCTTGTCAAGCTTTTTTAAACCATAAGCGCTATTTTTTTGTCTAAAAAATCGACTACCTAAAAAATGCCCCATGCGGCAGGTCGTCTTGAAAGTGATTCTTGATATCCATAGCCCGGTACCTGCTATTCGCGCTAAGAAAAAGCGCAGCAACTCCGGCCTGCGGCTATTTACAAGAATAATGAAACTATGCTAACTAGGTTGGCACGTTATATAGGCTTGATGAGATGGAAGGGTTCCGCCAACTGATATTACGTACAGACATGGCCGGTATGCCCCTGGAATGGGTTGACTACCGAGATGCTGTGCGTCTTCATTTTCTCGATCAGATCGCCTACACCTGTGGTCGTGTCATCTACCATATCCATGGTGGCATCAACGCCAAAACGCATCGACAGAGCTGTGTTGAGGTCAACTCAATAATCGCTACTCATGGCAACAGCCGTGCCCTTGAGAAGATGCGTGACGGCTATCTGCCCCCCCTCAACAATCAGACCCTTTTCCAACGCGACGGCCACCTCTGCCTCTATTGTGGTCAGCACTTTCCAAAGCGCCTGTTATCCCGCGATCATGTCCGGCCACTCAGTCAGGATGGCCCCGACAGCTGGAACAATGTCGTCACCGCCTGCATCCGCTGTAATAACCACAAGGCAGGGCGCACACCGGAAGCCGCGGGCATGGAGCTCTTGGCCATTCCGTTTATTCCAACCCATGCAGAGTATATCTATCTCCAGGGCCATAACGTGCTGGCCGATCAGATGGCATTCCTGCGCGCCCACTTTCCCCGCACCAGCCCGTTGCATAACCGGCTCGAACGCCGTTAAGCTGGGCTACCCATAATGAACAGCGCGCTTTCCAGCGCCATTCTTGAGCAGATAAACCGAGCCACCGGTCTCAATGTGCGTCACTGCAGCATCCAATCCATCGGGGGTGGTTGCATCAATCAGGCTTTTCAGCTGAAGACGGACAAGACAACCTTCTTTGTCAAAACGAACCGCGCAGACCGCCTTGGGATGTTTGTGCGTGAGTCTGGAGGACTTCAGTTACTCACAGCCAGCAACACACTCCGCACACCCAACGTGATCGGCTATGGATCGGCGGAAGGGACAGCTTACCTGATCATGGAAAACATCCCGATGGGTGGCAACGGCCGTGCAGAGACCGCAGGCAGACAGCTTGCCTTGCTGCATCGAAAAAAAGCCGACCGGTTTGGGAGTACCGCAGATAACTTCATAGGCAGCACGCCCCAAATAAACCAGTCTTGCGATAGCTGGGCTAGCTTCTGGCAACAGCACAGATTAGGTTTTCAGCTTATCCTTGCAAAAGAGAAGGGCTATCATGGACGCCTGCAGGCTTTAGGCGAACAACTGCAGCTTCAATTGCCGGCGTTTCTTGATCATGCACCCACGCCATCCTTACTGCATGGTGATCTCTGGTCCGGCAACCTGGACTATACGACCAAGGGAGAGCCGATTATTTACGACCCGGCGGTCTATTACGGAGACAGAGAGACCGATCTGGCAATGACCGAACTGTTTGGTGGTTTTTCTGATCGGTTTTATGCGGCCTATTGTGAGGAGTGGCCGTTAGCACCCGGCTACAGCGTTCGCAAAACGCTCTACAACCTCTACCACATACTGAACCATCTTAATCTTTTCGGGAGCGGCTATGAACAGCAAGCCATTGCCATGATGCAACGATTATTGGCCGAGGTAAGCGCGTGACATCACCATCGACCCTTCCGGGTCGATGGTGAACGAGCAGGATCAGTGTTGCAGGATCTGACTGAGGAAGAGCTGGGTACGATCTGACTGCGGGTTATTGAAGAACTCGTGCGGTTCATTCTCTTCAATAATTTCACCCCCATCCATGAAGATCACCCGATTGGCTACGGTCTTGGCAAAACCCATCTCATGGGTCACACAGAGCATGGTCATGCCGCTCTCAGCCAACTCAATCATGGTATCCAATACCT
>JAPHUG010000027.1 GCA_026197195.1 Sedimenticola sp. | reverse complement strand
GCGAAACCTTCAGGTCCGGAGAGTGAGAGATCAAGAATGTAAGCAAGGAAAGGTATGGCCAGAATCATCAGCACACCACTGGCCCTGTGCCCCACTGACATAATGGCGGCGATAGGGAATCGGAATTGCGTCAGGTCTAGATAGACAGGCCGGTTTTTTGTCGTCATACAGATAGTCTCTTAGTCTCAGCCTAATGTACGTATGCCGGAAATCGTGCCTCCTGACATAACCGCTCCCAATTATAGCGATTTGTTGCGGCTTTGAAAGGATATATTTTATACAGTCATTAAATTTACTTAATGAATATAATATTGCTAATATATTTTCAATTAATATCTAACTCTCTGAGATATCTGAACAATTTCCTTTGGGCACTGGGTGGCTTACTTAATTCCAACTCTTTTTTGCCACTACGAATTAATTGCCTTAAGTGTTGTCTGTCTGCTTTAGGACAAATATCCAACAGATCTGACAGAGTTTTATCATCCCCTTTTAGCAATCTGTCACGCCACTGCTCGATTCGATGAAAACGCTGGGTGTCCTGCAAGGCATGATCATCCATTCTTGCAAAAAGCGCCTCTATTTGGGCCGTATCTTCCTTGCTCAGCAGTTTCGCCAGACGCTTGATATGTCGCTGCAAGGCATTCTGGCTTTTGATTCGCAGCGTCTCTTGCAGTGCCTCTCTCATGGACTCAGAAAAAGTGAACTGCTCCCACTGGGCCGGCTTCAGGCTGGCGAGCCGTTCTGCCAGCGTTTGCAAAGCGTGCATCTGTCGTTTGATTTCACTGCGTGAAATAATCGGTTCTTCATCTTCATATAGATCTACATCGTCTGACATGCTCAGATCACCTGGAAATAATCAATAAGTAATTGTAACCGCCTATCACCTCGATATTCGTTAATATCAAGCCGGTAGACAGCGTGGATAGTCGATTTGTCATCTAAAGGTAGTTGCTCAGCCTGATTGAACGCAATGGCCTCAAAGGATTGGGATTGCCGGGCATTCAGCGGCCGTAAGGTTAATTTGGCATGACACTCACCCACAACTCGTTTCTGGATAATAGCAAACTGATCATCAAACACCGGCTCTGGAAAACCCTGTCCCCAAGGCCCCGCCTCTTTCAACAGCTCAGCCAAGGGCAGATCCACACGCTCTTCCACCAGGCTTCCATCGGAAACTATCTCGCTCGATATCGACTTACCGTTCAACTGCTGATTGACGGCTTCATCAAAACAGCGACTGAACCTATCCAGATCGCATTTCATTATTGTCAGGCCGGCCGCCATCGCATGCCCACCAAAAGCTTTCAGCAGCACCGGATGGATCGAAGCGATTGATTCAAGTACATCCTTGATATGCACACCCGCTACTGATCTCGCCGATCCCTTCAATAAACCCTCTTCCGCCTCTGCAAAGGCAATAACCGGTCTTTGGTAGCGCTCTTTTATGCGGGAAGCCAGTATACCAATCACACCCTGATGCCAATTATCCTGATAAATACAGAGACCTGCGGGTATCTCCCCAGCCCAATCAAAGGCATCCAGGTCAGCCACAGCTTGCTGCTTCATTTCCGACTCAATGGCCTTGCGCTCTGCATTCAGCTCTTCCAGTAACTGAGCCGTCGTCGCCGCCTGCCCCGCTGAATCCGTCAACAGCGCGGCAATACCGATGGCCATATCCTCCAGGCGCCCAGCCGCATTCAGCCTGGGCCCTACAGTAAAACCAAGATCAGAAGCGTGGGCGGTGGAGAGGGATTTACCCGCCATCCTGAAGATGGAACGAATCAATTCGCAACAGCGACCGGACCTGATTCGACTCAACCCCTGCTGAACCAGGATACGGTTATTGTGGTCCAGCTTGACCACATCGGCCACCGTACCCAGGGCAACCAGATCCAGGTAATCGGCGAGATTCGGCTCCGAAATCCCCTGGGCGCCGAACCAGTTCAACTCCCTAAGGTAGGCGCGCAGTGCGATCATGACATAAAAGAGTACGCCGACCCCGGCCAGATGCTTACTTGGAAACGACTCCCCCGGACTGTTTGGATTAACAATCACATTGGCATTCGGCAGTGACTTACCCGCGAGGTGGTGATCTGTGACCAGTACAGCTATCCCCCGCGTTCGCAGATAATCGACACCTTCAATACTTGAAATCCCGTTATCTACCGTCATTACAAGATCAGGCTCGAATGGAAGTGCTTTCTCGGCAATCGCCACCGTCAATCCATAGCCATCATTGAAGCGGTTCGGCACCATATAATCGACATGTTTAGCGCCCATCGCCCGCAGTGACCGGACGGCCAATGCACAACTGGTAGCCCCATCGGCATCAAAATCAGCAACAATCAGTATCTTGCCATTAGCGGCCATCACTCGAAGAAGCAATATCGCTGCCTCACGGGTACCGCCCAGTTTTTCCGGAGGAATCAACGCGCTGAGGCTATATTCCAGCTCGGAGGAGGACTGAATACCCCGCAGG
>JAPHUG010000244.1 GCA_026197195.1 Sedimenticola sp. | reverse complement strand
TTACCCCTCCTGAATAACCGCCCAAGAACCTTGGACAATATACACAAGGTCTGAAACAATGCCTGCGCGTACCCCAGGTACATCTTTATGACTCAACCAATAACCCTTAAAAGCCCACTTTATGCTGTTTGACATTCTTGCGATTATTGTTGGATTTGCCTTGCTCGTCTGGGGAGCCGACCGTTTTGTCAGTGGTGCGTCCGCGCTTGCCAACAACCTGGGCTTACCACCCATGATTATCGGCCTCACGATTGTCGGACTAGGCACCTCAGCACCGGAGATACTGGTATCGACTATGGCGGCTATCCAGGGTAATCCTGGTCTCGCTATCGGCAATGCCCTGGGTTCAAATATCGCCAATATTGCCTTGATCCTTGGGTGTACGGCCCTGATCACCCCGCTACTGGTAAAGTCAGAAACTTTACGACGGGAGTACCCCATTCTGCTGGCCGTCTGCCTCGGCACGCTGGTACTGCTGCAAGACGGGATACTGGGGGTAATGGATGGTGTGATTCTGCTGATTGGTTTAGTCGCCATGCTGTTTGCCATGGTCCGGATCAGTATGCGCAGCCTGGCCAGTGACCCGATGACAGCGGAGATTCTGGCAGAGATGCCGGAAACCATGAGCACTGGAAAGGCTGTACTCAACTTTTCTCTGGGTTTGGGATTGCTGCTGTTCAGTTCAAGAATTCTGGTCTGGGGTTCAGTCAACATCGCCACCGCCTATGGTGTCAGCGACCTGGTCATCGGATTGACCATTGTGGCGCTGGGAACCAGCCTGCCTGAGCTGGCTGCCAGTATCGTGAGTGCGCTTAAGGGTGAGCATGATATCGCCATAGGTAACGTCCTTGGCTCTAACATGTATAATCTGCTTGCTGTGCTGGCGGTACCCGGCCTGATCGCACCCGGCCCCTTTGATCCACTGGTGTTGACCCGGGATATGCCGATGATGATCGGCCTGACCTTGGCCCTGTTTGTCATGGGCTATGGTTTCGGTGGTGCCGGACGTATCAACCGAATTGAGGGCTTCTTGCTGGTACTCGTGTTTATCGGCTATCAGGCTGTACTCTTTATGAGTGCTGAACAGGCACCAGCGATAGAACCAACAACCTATCACCAAACTGCAGGACTGCAATACGTATGAATAAGGCGTGCATACCCTCGCCGGAAGAGGCAAACAGACTCCAGAGCCTCGGTCTTGCTGTGATTAGAAACGAAGCCGCAGCCATTCAGGCCCTGGCAAGCCGGATTAATGGCGATTTTGCTCACGCCTGTGGATATATGCTGGCTTGTGAAGGGCGAATCGTAGTTACCGGCATGGGCAAATCCGGCCATATCGGCAGCAAAATTGCCGCCACCTTGGCCAGCACCGGAAGTCCGGCCTTTTTTGTCCACCCGGGCGAAGCCAGTCACGGTGATCTGGGAATGATTACGGCAAAAGATGTCGTACTGGCACTCTCCAATTCCGGAGAAACAGCCGAGATTATCACCATACTCCCCCTGTTAAAACGGCTCGGGATTCCCCTCATCGCCTTGACGGGCAACGCAAACTCCACCCTGGCACTGCAGGCGGATGTACATATCGATGTCAGCGTGGAACAGGAGGCCTGCCCTCTGAACCTGGCACCCACCTCAAGCACTACGGCAACCCTGGCTATGGGTGATGCATTGGCTGTTGCCCTGCTTGAATCAAAAGGCTTTACCGAGCAGGACTTTGCCCGCTCTCATCCTGGTGGCAGCCTTGGCCGACGACTGCTTCTGATGGTGAGCGACGTCATGGTCACTGGCGATAAAATACCCCGTGTAACCGAACAAGCAAGCCTGCGAGATGCACTGCTTGAGATGACCAAAAAAGGTCTGGGCATGACCGCTGTAATAGATGGCTCCGGACGCATTAAAGGCATCTATACCGATGGTGACTTACGCAGAACACTTGACCGCGATATCGATATACGTAACGCTCTCGTCTCTGATGTCATGACACCGGGTGGCACTACAGCCACATCAGACATGTTAGCCGCTGAAGTATTGAAGATGATGCAGGAAAAAAAGATCAACTCCCTTTTTGTGGTCGATGACAAGCAGATGCCCATCGGGGCGCTCAACATGCATACGCTTCTGTTAGCGGGCATTGTTTGAAGTTAGATCACCAAGACAACCCGCTGTCGCTGTTGCAAGGATGAGTAGTATGCAAAAGATCTTCGAGCAAGCTCAACGGATTAAACTGGTCATTTTTGATGTTGATGGTGTTCTGACCGATGGCACCCTCTTTCTAGGTGACGACGGCCAGGAGTACAAGGCATTCAACTCGAAGGACGGGTTTGGCATGAAACTGCTGTTAAAAAGCGGCATCGATATCGGCATAATCACCGCCCGCACCTCGGATGTGGTTAAAATCAGAATGAAGAGCCTGGGGATCAAGTACGTCTTCCAGGGACAGCAGCAAAAAGCCGCTGCTTATGAATCACTGCGTGATGACCTGGGGTTGACCAATGAGCAGATCGCCTATGTAGGTGATGACGTGGTTGATCTCCCTGTCATGCAACAGGTAGGGCTTGCCATTACCGTGCAAGATGGACATCCCCTGGTAAAACAACAAGCTCACTGGCAAACTCAACAACCTGGCGGACGTGGCGCTGCTCGCGAAGTCTGTGAACTCATCATGCAGGCGCAAGGTACCCTGGAACATGCTTTTGGCCAATTCACCGGGCAATAGACAACCGCACACTCACCCTGATGCGTTATGGAACGTGCCGAGGAGCACGCAGTCTTGATCGAGAATAAAAACAAAATCATTGGTGGCATCTTACTGCTTCTGGTCGCAGGCTCTCTCTGGCTGACACAGCTCAGTCAGGTGAATGATCCGGATTACACCACACTCGAACACAAGCCGGACTACTACCTCGAAGCGGTTGATACCACCATCATGGGCATTGATGGGAAACCATCGAAACGGCTGGTCGCAGAGCAGATGACCCATTTTATTGACGACGACAGCACCGAACTGAAACTGCCGCGCCTAACCCTGTATGATGAAGGACGCCCTCCCTGGCGGGTCAATTCGGAAACGGGCTGGTTATCCGGGGATGGTGAAGTACTGCTACTTCAAGGTGCCGTCAAGATTGACCGTTCAGCAGCCCCTGGGGTGAGGCCGTTCCATATCACCACCCGTGATCTCAGGATCCAACAACGAGATAACTACGTGGAGACCGATGCGGATGTCTTCGCCAAAAGCAACAAGGATCGCATCAACGCTAAAGGTATGCAGATCTGGCTGCAACAACCCATGCGCATAAAATTACTTGCCAATGTTAGAGGACGCTATGAAGCCAATCCATGAAAGTGAACGTATTGACCTGAGATGGCTGGCCATCATCCTGCTACTGACCCTGCCCGGTCTGGCCTCAGCCCTCAAGTCCGACAAGGACCAGCCCATCTATGTCGAGGCCGATGGTGTGGATATCGATGACCGAAAGGGGGTCAGCACCTATAAAGGCAACGTCGAACTGACTCAGGGCAGCATCGTCATCAAAGCCGACAAGGTTATCGTCACCCAGCAAGCCAATCAGACCGATCTGATTGAGGCCGTAGGCAACCCGGTCACCTTCAAACAAGATACCGAAGGTCAAAAAGGCGCGATAAAAGGCCGGGCCAAAAAGACCGAGTACTCCGCAAATAGCGAGATCATCTACATGACGGGTGATGCCGTATTAAACCAGGGCAAGGATACCTTCAAGAGTGACAAGATCATCTATGATCGTGCCCGTGCTGTCGTAAAAGCCGGGGCCAGCGCCAAGGGCAAAGAGCGTGTACGGGTCACCATTGGCGGAAAAAAATAATCAGCACATGACCGTATTAGCCGCAGAAAGCCTAGCCAAGCATTATCGTCGACGTGCCGTTGTCAACGGGGTCTCCCTGGAACTATCCAGTGGTGAGGTGGTTGGTCTACTGGGCCCCAATGGGGCCGGTAAGACCACCTGCTTCTATATGATTGCCGGACTGATTCCTTCCGAAGGAGGAAAGATCACCATCGACGGACACGATATCACCGCCCTGCCCATGCATGCCCGAGCACGTCTGGGCCTTGGCTACCTGGCTCAGGAACCGTCAATATTTCGAAAACTGACAGTTTTCAATAATATTTTTGCCATCCTTGAGACCCGAAAAGAGCTTAAAAAACCGGATCAGATAGCCGCCTGTGAGGCCTTGCTGGTTGATTTCAACCTCACCCACTTGCGTAATAACCAGGCCATGAGTCTGTCCGGCGGCGAGCGCCGACGACTTGAAATTGCCCGTTCACTGGCCATGGAACCCCGGTTTATTCTGTTGGATGAACCCTTTGCGGGGATTGATCCCATCTCAGTCAAAGATATCCAGAATATCATTCGGACCCTTTCGGCCCGCGGCATTGGGGTACTTATAACCGATCACAATGTCCGGGAAACGCTCGGTATCTGTCAACGCGCCTATATCATCAGTGAAGGAAAAGTACTGGCTGAAGGGGAACCTGAGACCATTCTGGCCAATGAGGAGGTTCGCTCTGTCTACCTTGGCAAAGAGTTTAGTCTGTAGACGATTTTCTTTCGTTCAATTGATTCACAGCAAAAAGCTATTTTCTCCTTGTGCGCTAATTCACTTTTTAAGCTAGAATGAAACTGTGAAAACTATACAAATTACGTACCAGATTTAGATGCCCGCATGAAGCAAACGCTCCAGCTTCGCCTCGGCCAGCACCTCACAATGACGCCGCAATTGCAGCAAGCCATAAGGCTGCTGCAACTTTCGACGCTGGATCTCAAACAAGAGATCCAGGATGCGCTTGATTCCAATCTTATGCTCGAAACCGAGGAAGATAATAGCGCCCGAGAAGAGACCCAGCGTGTTGAACAGCAAGCCGCCTTGGACGGACTCAATGGCGAGGGCGTAAAGAGCGACAAAACCACCAGCAATGATCAAAACAATGAGAAAGAGATCAATGCTGAAGCGGAATCCATGCCTGAAGACCTGCCGGTTGACAGTGGCTGGGACGATGTCTATGACAGCACCCTCCCCCCCTCGTCCGGTGCGTCAAAAGATAACGCGGACAACGACTATCTTGCCCAGCGACGCTCGGCTCGCACCCTCTACGACTATCTTACCTGGCAACTCAACCTGACCCGCTTTAGTGATGTCGACCGGGATATCGCCTTCTCCATTATTGATGGCATCGACGAAGATGGTTACCTGCGCGCCGATCTGGAGGAGATTCTGGAGGGTCTGGGCGATGAAGAGATTGAGATGGACGAAGTGGAGGCCGTACTGCATCGAATTCAGCAGTTCGATCCCCCGGGGGTCGGCGCACGAGACCTGCAAGAGTGCCTGCTGATCCAGCTCAAGCAACTGTCCGAGCCACACTCGGCTTCGGAGCTGGCACTGCGTCTGGTCAGGGATCACTTTGACCTGCTTGCACAGCAGGACCACAATCAGATCAAGCGCAAACTGAAGATAGATGACGAAACCCTGAGCAGCATCAACCAGCTCATCCGTTCACTGATTCCCCGGCCCGGCAGCCTGGTCGCTGATTCAGAACCCCAATACGTCATTCCGGATGTCTTCGTCACCCGGCGAAATGGCACCTGGCATGTCGATCTGAATGCCGAGTCGGCACCCAAACTACGGGTCAACCCCGACTATGCACGACTGATTCGTCGCGCGGATAACAGTGACGATAATAACTACCTGAAGAACCATCTCCAGGAGGCTCGCTGGTTTATTAAAAGCCTGATGAGTCGAAATGAGACACTGCTGCGGGTCGCCACCAAGATTGTAGAGCTTCAACGCGGCTTTTTTGAACACGGCGAAGAGGCCATGAAACCACTGGTCTTAAGAGATATTGCCGAAGCGCTGGAGCTGCACGAATCCACCATCTCCAGGGTCACCACCCAAAAGTACATGCATACCCCAAGGGGTACACTTGAATTCAAGTATTTCTTCTCCAGCCATGTCAGCACAGCTGGGGGGGGAGAGTGTTCCGCCACCGCGATACGGGCACTGATCAAGAAGTTAGTTGCGGCTGAAAAACCGAACAAGCCGCTCAGTGACAACAAGCTGGCGAGTATACTCGCCGATCAGGGTATCCAGGTCGCCAGGCGGACTGTAGCAAAATACCGCGAGTCAATGGCGATACCGCCATCAAACGAGCGCAAGCGCCTCATCTAGAGGCCAGTAACCAAGGAGCAAATTATGCAAATCAGCATCACCGGTCATCATGTAGACATCACCGAAGCCATGCGCAACGCTGTCGACACAAAATTTGAGCGTCTTGAGCGTCATTTTGATCATGTCACTAAAATCCACGTCATTCTAAGTGTCGAAAAACTTCGCCAAAAGGCAGAAGCGACACTCCACGTGAATGGCGCCGATGTCTTTGCCGAGTGTGTAGAAGAGGATATGTATGCAGCCATCGATGGATTGGTGGACAAGATTGACCGTCAGGTCAAAAAACTCAAGGAGAAGAGTACCAATCATCGAAATGGTGTTGGCATGAAGGGTATTGACCCTGCCAATGCAGAAATCTAATCAACAGGCAAAACCATGTTCCCGGCAGATTTTATAAGTGTTGAACGAATTAGCGCAGCCAATCAGGCCGCCAGTAAAAAGCGCATTCTTGAAGAGGTTGCCGGCTTGCTGGCAACGGCCTCTGAAGAACTCACTCAAGGCGCTGTGTTTGACAAACTGCTTGAGCGGGAACGATTAGGTAGCACCGGGCTGGGGCATGGCATTGCGCTGCCCCACGCCCGGGTTACCGGTATATCTGAAGCCAGAGGTGCCTTCATCCAACTACAACAGGGTGCTGATTTTGATGCGATTGATCAACAGCCTGTGGATCTGGTTTTTGGCCTGCTGGTACCCGAAGAGGCCACTGAAGCCCATCTCCAACTGCTTGCCAAGTTGGCTACCCTGTTCAGTGATGCGGAATTCTGCAATCGACTCAGAACAGCAACCGACAACGAGACACTGCTCCACGAATTTGTCCTGATTGAACCCATGCCAAAAAGTGCCAGCGCCTGATCTCATCTATGCTTAATGGAGAGATCGTATAATGAACGCTCTTGCTTATCCGCTATGAGAGCAAAAATGGAGCTAGACACCCAATGAAACTGGCCATCATCACCGGCCTTTCCGGATCGGGAAAAAGTGTTGCGCTGCATACGCTGGAAGATGAGGGCTATTACTGTATCGATAATCTGCCGGTTTTTCTTTTACCGGCACTGGCCTGTGAACTGGCCACCCGTAAGGATAAACGCTTTGAGCTGGTGGCCATCAGTATCGATGCCCGCAACGCCCCTGACGAGTTTGAGAGTATAGCCACCCTCCTTCAGCCGCTGAAAAAAGCCGGTATCCGCCATGAAGTGATCTTTCTGGAGTCACAGGATGAGACGCTGATCAAGCGCTTTAGCGAGACCCGACGGCGCCATCCTCTTACCGGGGGCCAGCGACCACTGTCTGAAGCCATCAGTTATGAAAGAGAGCTGATGGCCCCGTTTCTGAACAGGGCCGATCTACGCATCGATACCAGCCAGACCACGCTGCATGAGTTACGCCACATCATCCGTTCTCGCATCAGTGAACATCTGGACACCAAGATCTCTCTGCTATTCCAGTCCTTCGGTTTTAAGCAGGGGGTACCCCGGGATGCCGATTTTGTCTACGATGTCCGCTGCCTGCCAAACCCCCACTGGGAACCTGAACTTCGCCCTCTGACCGGACAAGACAGCGCCGTTATTGATTTTCTGAGTGCCAGTGAAGATGTCCAGCGCTACAAAGCTGAGATAGTAAGCTTTCTTGAACAGTGGATTCCCCAGTTCGAGCGCGAGGGCCGCAGCTACCTGACCATCGCCATCGGTTGCACCGGGGGCCAACATCGCTCTGTGTTTATGGCAGAACAACTGACCCACCACTTCCAGACCTGTGGCCGGCAGGTTCAGACCCGTCACCGGGACATCCCTATAGCAAAACCCGGCTAACCAGAACCGGTTAACTTTTTTAATTCCTAATCTGTGCTAGCCTATAGCTTAGCTGCATACGTCCTGCATCCCCGTTGACGGAATGACTCCCCACTAACGCCAGATGAGCCATGCGGACCTTTCGCACGGTTCCCTCCTGAATGAGGGAAAGTCTGTCAGGAAGATGCGGATCGTCTGGA
>JAPHUG010000001.1 GCA_026197195.1 Sedimenticola sp. | reverse complement strand
GCATGGTCACACTTATCAATATTTTCAGGTTCCACATAGATCTTCAGTGCCACTTCACGTCCACTCGGCGTGGTATGGCTATCCTCTATGGAACGCAGATCGCCCGCGACCAGGGCAAATAGATAGGCCGGTTTGGGAAACGGGTCTTGCCAGGTGATCTGATGCTGGCCCTCCGCCAGCTCAACGGGATTAACCGGATTGCCATTGGACAGCAGTACCGGATAGCGCTGACGATCGGCCTTGATGGTGGTGGTAAAGCGACTCATCACATCAGGTCTGTCCAGAAACCAGGTAATCTTGCGAAACCCTTCGGCTTCACATTGGGTACAGAACATCCCTCCTGATTTATAGAGCCCCTCCAGCGCGGTATTGTTGTGCGGAAGCAGGCGCACTTCACTCTCCAGAACACACTCGGCAGGGACCTTATTGACGGTCAACCCCTCGTCATCCAGCTGATACTCTCCTGGCTGCAGCGGCCTGCCATCCAGTGTCAGTGAGATCAGCTCCAACTGCTCGCCATGCAGAATAAGCGGCCCTGCGGCCTGTTCAGAGGCCGGATTCTCCCGGATATGCAGCACAGATCGCACCCGGGTCTCAGTCTCGCCCAGCTCAAATTCGAGCTGCACCTGGTCAATCAGGTACTCCGGCGGCTGGTAATCTTTCAGGTAGATGGTAGTGGGAGTATCTCTGAGCATAGGGCATCTCTTGGTTTGATTGGGCCGGCAACAGGCTTTCTTAATAGATCAGGATTTTATCTCACTATTCAAGAGCGTGTGAGAAATCACTCTCAATGTAGAACATTCAGCCCGCTTTTCGTTCAGTAGACCCCCCCATAGCAGCTTGGTACGATAGGCCTATTCGCAGTAACGTTAGAGATTCTTTATGCCAAAAGTCGTTATGTACACCACCGCTATCTGCCCCTACTGCCTGCGTGCCAAACAGCTGCTCTCACGCAAAGGGGTCACATTTGAAGAGTTACGGATTGAAGGCGACAGGGAAAGAATGCGCCAGATGATCCAACGCAGCCAGCGCAACACCGTACCGCAGATATTTATCGACGACTTTCATGTTGGCGGCTATGACGACATGGCGGAAATGGATGCGATGGGCGAACTGGATCCGCTACTGGGTCTGGAACCAACAGATGGACCCGACATCATCACATGACCACTCAGGACCCACCACAGAGCATCAGGCTGGACAAATGGCTCTGGGCCGCCCGTTTTTTCAAGACCCGACAACTGGCGATTGAGGCGATTAATGGTGGCAAGGTGCATCTCAATGGTCAACGAACCAAACCGGGCAAAACCATCACTATTGGTAGTAGATTGAGCATCCACAAGGATTCGCTGGCGTGGGAGATCGAGGTCTGCGTCATTCCTAAACAGCGGCGGCCTGCCAGTGAGGCGATCCTTTTCTACAGTGAAGATGAGGCGAGTAAATCAAAGCGAGAGCAGCTGAAAGAAGAGCAACGGCTGATCAGAGCCTCCGCACCCCGACCCGCGCCCGGAAAACCGAGCAAGAAGGATCGCCGAATGATCCATAGTTTTACCGGAAAAGATCGCTGACATGGATCAGGATGCCTACCGCAAAACCTACCAGCAGATGAATGAACGCTTCTGCCTGTTTGAGAAATGCCTGTTTGCCGGCCATGCCGGCTGCTCCCAATCGGAACGTTTTAATCTGGCCGAGCGGGAAGGCATCTATTGCAAGTCAGACCCTGCCCAGGCCCAGTGTGCCGAGCTCTTGGACCTGCTTCACCACCACAGCCGTTTTATATTGAAATTCAGCGATGAAAAAGAGTCCCTGAGTCATGCCCAGGCACTACGTTTACAGGTGGGCGGTATACGCGGACTTGATCAGGTTCTTGAGCAGCAGAAAGGCCCCGTTCGCTACGTGGAAGATATCCATGCCCTGATCAACCAGGCCCTCGTACACTATAGCAGCCTGACAGCCCTCCCCTTCAGTGAACTGATGCAACAGATCGCCGCCTTCAAGGGTAGAAAGCGTTAACCTCACCGCCACCCTCCCTTGCAGGGTCTACACTCTAAATAAAAATAAGACCGCTTCCCCTCGATTACCTCTTGTTGACCCGGATCATGGTAACAAGCGCTATCTTACAGTGGGATAACGGGTAGAAAGCAAACACTGCATTTCATTGTCTGAGGAGAACACAATGCCTGCCTATACCACCCAGGATATCCGAAATATTGCCCTGGTGGGCCAATCAGGCGCCGGTAAAACGACGCTGGTAGAGGCTCTCTTGTTTCACGCCGGCGAGATACAAAACCAGGGCACGATCGAACGGGGCGACACCGTCTGTGATTTTGACCCACTGGAGAAACAGTACGAACATTCACTGGATGCAGCGGTGGCCCATCTGACAACTGACGGTACTCGGGTCAATCTACTGGATACACCGGGACTGATCGATTTCTTTGGGCGTGCCTTCGGTGTCTTGCAGGCCGCCGAAACGACGGCTGTGGTGGTTAATGCCGAATCCGGGATCGAGCCTGCCACGCTGGCCATGATGGAGCACGCCAGAGAGGATGGTCTCTGTCGCGCCATCATCATTAACAAAATCGACGCAGACAACCTTGATCTGGAAGGCCTGCTAAACAGCCTTCGTGAAACCTTTGGCGACGTCTGTCTGCCGCTCAACTTACCGGCGGCTGAAGCGGGCAAAGTAGTCGACTGCTTCTTCAGTCCGGATGGTGATGCCACCGCATTCTCATCTGTTGCCGAGGCCCATACCAATATCGTTGACCAGGTCGTTGAGATGGACGAAGAGCTGATGGAACTCTATCTGGAGCAGGGACAAGAGCTGAAGTCATCTCAACTGCATGACCCCTTTGAGGCCGCACTGCGTGAGGGCCACCTCATACCGATCTGCTTCGTTTCGGCCAAGACCGGTGCGGGTATTAAACAGCTGCTGAAGATCATCTCTCGTCTGCTACCTGATCCTACGGAAGGCAACCCACCCCATTTCCTGAAGGGGGAGCTGCCAGACGCCAAGCCTGTAACGGTAACGCCGAACCCCGATGAACATATCGTTGCCCATGTATTCAAAGTCAGCAACGATCCGTTTAAAGGGAAGCTCGGACTGCTGAGGGTCTACCAGGGAACACTCACACCCAACAGCCAGCTGTTTATCGGTGATTCCAGAAAACCGTTCAAACCGGGGCATCTTTACCAGGTCCAGGGCAGCAACCAGAGCGAGATCAATCAGGCCCTACCGGGCGATATCTGTGCTGTGGCGCGCATTGATGAAATTTTCAGGGATGCAGTACTGCATGACAGCCACGATGAAGATCATTTCCATCTCCAGCCCGAGCAGTTTCCAATGCCTCTGTTTGGCCTGGCGCTAATTCCACAAAAAAGGGGCGATGAACAAAAACTTTCAGATGCCCTGATCAAAATCGCCTCAGAAGACCCCTGCCTCACCATTGAGCATGATTCACAGGCCAATGAGACGGTCATCCGTGGAATGGGGGAGTTGCATCTGCGCATTGTGCTTGAGCAACTGGAACAGCGCTATAACGTCCATGTTGAGACCAAACCACCCAGCATTCCCTATCGCGAAACTATCAGTGCAACAGCAGAAGGCCACTACCGGCATAAAAAGCAGACGGGTGGCGCCGGACAGTTTGGTGAAGTTTCACTGAAGGTCAGCCCGCTGGCACGGGGCGAGGGTTTTGTCTTTGTCGATGAGGTAAAGGGGGGCGTCATACCAGGCCAGTTCATTCCTGCAGTGGAGAAAGGTGTGCGACTGGCACTGGAAGAGGGTTATATCGCTGGCTATCCGATACAGGATATACAAGTCACCGTCTATGACGGTAAGTATCACGCCGTTGATTCGAAAGAGATCGCCTTTGTTACCGCTGGAAAAAAAGCCTTTCATGATGCCCTGAATAAGGCCCGCCCCATTGTTCTTGAGCCTGTCGTGGATATCAGTATCACGGCGGGTGGTGATGCCATGGGTGATATCACGGCTGATCTCTCGGTCAAACGTGGCCGTATCAACAACACG
>JAPHUG010000193.1 GCA_026197195.1 Sedimenticola sp. | reverse complement strand
TTTTCGAGGATTTAACCATGTCCAGAGTGTGTCAGGTTACGGGCAAACGGCCTGTGACAGGGAACAATGTTTCCCACGCCCACAACAAGACTCGCCGTCGTTTCTTGCCAAACCTTCACCAGCACCGCTTCTGGGTTGAGAGTGAGAACCGCTGGGTTCGTCTGCGCGTCTCTGCCAGTGGCATGCGCATTATTGATAAAAAGGGCATCGACGCAGTTCTCAGTGACATGCGCAGCCGTGGCGAAAAGGTCTAAGGAGCAGAGACCATGCGTGATAAAATCAGACTCGTATCTAGTGCCGGTACCGGACACTTCTACACCACCACCAAAAACAAGCGCAACATGCCTGGCAAAATGGAGATCAAAAAGTTTGATCCCAAAGTGCGCAAGCATGTGATGTACAAGGAAGCCAAGATTAAATAATCTTCGCTACCCAGCTTAATAAAAAACCCGCCAGCAACGGCGGGTTTTTTATTGTCAGCCTAAACAAACCGCCTAGGACTCATCCGCACCCCGTCGATAGGTGGTTCCCCGGCATTTTGAGCAGGGGGGTATATGCCCAGCCTTGTGAAAATGCAGCTCCTTGCCGCACCCCTCACACACCAGCGTACCTGGGCCGGTAATCTCACCCGTGCGATAAATTGCTGCCTGACGTGCCTGGTTGGCAAAACGATCCAACTCCAGTCGGGTTCGGTCAGCTACCGAGGCAAACATCTCCATCAGTCGCCCCTCTATCAACTTGACATCGAAGCGAAACCACTCGCGGAACTCATCGCCCGTCTCCACCAGAAAGTGGGCCGCCTCTTTCATATCCCGCTCGACATAGGTGGCGATCTTTTCCGCCTCTTCACGGGTCAGCTCATTCAGCTCAACCGCCTTTTCCCTGGCCGCCTCCAGACTCTTCTGCAGGGTCGGCAGGGCGCTCTTCTCCGCTTTGCCGATCACCTCATCGACATACTCCAGCATCTGCTCATAGGCATTCACCATCCGTTCAACCGGATCTTTCTCTTGTTTATCGTTCATGGCGCATCCCGTGGTTCTTCTCATAACGCCCTGAAAAAAGGGCACCCTCTCACTTAATGTTTTACACCAACCACGGCATAACTCAAGGTGTGACAGGACCCGAATAAGCGCTTTTTTCCCGTTTAGTGATAAAAAGGCCGCTTCAGACCCTGCAGAACCATGTTATGCCTTCATGTATAACCAACGGTAGGGTATCCTTGGTCGTTTAATCTAACGCACTAATCAATAACCCGCCCAAACATGAAAGAGACATACTCCCCAGCCTCTATCGAGACTGCAGCACAGCAACACTGGACAGACAACCAAAGCTTTCAGGTCACTGAAGATACGACCCGGGAGAAGTACTACTGTCTCTCCATGTTCCCCTATCCCAGCGGCAAGCTGCATATGGGTCATGTGCGCAACTACACCATTGGTGATGTGATCTCCCGCTACCAGAGGATGCTGGGGAAAAACGTCTTGCAACCCATGGGTTGGGATGCGTTCGGACTCCCGGCTGAAGGGGCCGCCATCAAGAACAAAATGGCACCGGCCAAATGGACCTATGCCAATATCGATTACATGAAAAACCAGTTGCAGCAACTCGGCTTTGGTTATGACTGGAACCGGGAGCTGGCCACCTGTAAACCCAACTACTATAAGTGGGAGCAGTGGCTGTTTACTGAGCTGTTCAAAAAGGGGCTGGTCTATCGCAAGAACTCTGTCGTCAACTGGGACCCGGTCGATCAGACCGTACTCGCCAATGAGCAGGTCATAGATGGTCGCGGCTGGCGTTCAGGCGCGCTGGTGGAACGACGGGAAATCCCGCAGTGGTTTGTCAAGATCACCGACTACGCTGATGAACTGTTGAGTGAGCTGGACAACATGGAGGCGTGGCCAGAGCAGGTACGCACCATGCAGCGTAACTGGATCGGACGCTCTGAAGGCGTGCAGATGGAGTTTGGTATCGAGGGCTCTGAAGAGACCGTCACCATCTACACAACCCGCCCCGACACACTGATGGGCGTGACCTACATGGCGGTTGCCGCCGAACACCCGCTGGCACTAAAGGCCGCTGAGAACAATCCTGAACTGAGTGCTTTCATTGATGAGTGCCGACAAGGCAGCACCTCCGAGGCCGATATCGAATTGATGGAGAAGAAGGGACATCGCCTGGGTATTAATGCCCTGCACCCTATCACGGGTGAGCCGGTCCCGATCTTTGCCGCCAACTTTGTCCTGATGGGGTATGGCACTGGCGCCGTGATGGCCGTCCCGGGCCACGATCAGCGCGACTGGGAGTTTGCCCATCGTTATGGCATCCCCATCAAACAGGTGATCGTCTCGGCTGATGGCAGTGACTGCGCCATCGACACCGCGGCCTATACCGAAAAAGGGGTACTGACCAACTCGGGTGCGTTTGATGGCTTGAGTTCTGCCGAGGCATTTGACGCCATCGCCCAGCACCTGCAGTCGGAGGGTAAGGGTGACAAGCGCGTCAACTTCCGCCTGCGCGACTGGGGCGTGTCACGGCAGCGCTACTGGGGTGCCCCGATCCCCATGATCCACTGCGACACCTGTGGCATTGTTCCCGTACCCAAAGAGCAGCTACCTGTTGTATTGCCCGAAGATATCGAATTTGATGCCACCGGCGGCTCACCGATCAAGAAGATGCCCGACTGGTATCAGACCCAGTGCCCCGAGTGTGGCGGTGAGGCCGAACGCGAAACCGACACCTTCGATACCTTTATGGAGTCTTCCTGGTATTACGCCCGCTACGCCTGCGCCGACGCCGATGACCAGATGCTGGATCAGCGTGCACGCTACTGGCTTCCGGTTGATCACTACATTGGCGGCATCGAGCACGCCATTCTGCATCTGCTCTATGCCCGCTTCTATAACAAGTTGATGCGGGACGTGGGACTGATCGATAACAACGAGCCGTTCACCAAGCTCCTCACCCAGGGCATGGTGGTGGCCGAAACCTACTACCGTAATGAGGACGATGGCGGTAAGAGCTGGTATAACCCCGCCGATGTAGAAACGGTACAGGACGATAAGGGCCGGGTACTCAGCGCCAAGCTGATCAGCGACGGCCAACCGGTAGAGATCGGCGGCACCGAAAAGATGTCCAAATCAAAGAATAATGGTGTGGACCCGCAATCCCTGGTCGATCGCTTCGGCGCGGATACGGTTCGCCTCTACACCATGTTCACCTCCCCCCCTGACCAGTCACTGGAGTGGTCCGATGACGGAGTGGAAGGGGCCAACCGGTTCCTGCGCCGCCTCTGGGCCCTGGCCTACAAAAATCATTCGGCCATTGCCCAGGCCGACGCCACCCCCAGCACCCTGAATGACGAGCAAAAGGCGGCACGACGGGAGATCCATGCCGCCCTCAAACAGGCGGCCTTCGATTATGATCGCCAGCAGTTCAACACAGTGGTCTCTGCCGCCATGAAGATCGTCAACACACTCTATAAGCTGGGTGATGAGCAGAACGACAAGGCGCTACTACGGGAAGGCATCAGCATCGTACTTCGCCTGCTGGCCCCTATCGCCCCCCATGTCACCCATGAGCTGTGGCGAACACTGGGCTTTGGCGACGAGATCCTGCACTCTACCTGGCCAGAGGCTGATGACACGGCGCTCGTACAGGAGAGTATCCAGTACGTGGTTCAGGTTAACGGAAAGGTCAGGGCCAAGATTGAAGTGCCCGCCGATGCGGACAAGGCAACGGTGGAACAAGCCGCCCTGGCCGACCCCAATGCACAAAAATTCATCGGCGACACACCGGTACGTAAAGTTATTGTTATTCCCAATAAACTGGTTAACATCGTCGCCAAATAAAGCCTAAAGGAGCAGACCCTGTCTGCATGAGCGGAGAACAACATGATCGGGATACAGTCACGCCACCTCGCACTACTGATAATTGCGGTATCACTGCTGCTACAGGGGTGCGGTTTTCAACTGCGCGGCAGTACCAACCTACCCAGCACCATAGGCCCCCTCTATATCCAGGGCGTGGGTGAGTATGAAATCCTGGGCAGAGAACTGAGTCAGATGATCGCATTTAGTGATATCGAGGTGGTAAAAAACGCACAAGCTGCCACCAGTGTCCTGAATATCACCAAACGGGCCAGTGATCGTCGCGTGATCTCCGTCGATGGTAATGGCAACGTGGCCGAATATGAGCTACACGAGGCAGCCAACTTCAGCCTGACAGACAGACAGGGCAAGGCGCTGGTAAAGGACCAGCAGGTCTCCATCACCGGCACCTACCTCAACTCCGAGACTGAAGTGCTCGGCAAACAGCGCGAAGAGGGTGAATTGCGCAAAGAGATGCAGCGTGATCTCGCAGCGCAGATCATGCGCCGACTGCAGGCCCAGCTCTAACAGCATCAGCCATGCGCGTCCGGCCCCACGAACTGCAACAACACATCCAGCGACATGGGCTCGCCCCCATCTATATCGTGAGCGG
>JAPHUG010000506.1 GCA_026197195.1 Sedimenticola sp. | reverse complement strand
CTTTTTTTTCATCGATTGTTTGATAATAGTTTTCTAGATCCATTTCAATGGTTGTCCAATAATTAACATCGGGCAACCCAAATGAACATACTTTTTTCAGCGTTCCAACCTGTCGGTAACCATAGTGTTTCATATACCAGATAATAGTGCGGGGCCGGTCAGCATTCGTGGTTACGGTCTTCACTCCTGCCTTATGCATAGCATCCAATCGCGCATTTTGTAGTGCTTTTCCTATCCCCAGGCCTGAAAACTCGGGTAGTACGCTAAGAAGTGTCGTTTTGCCCTGTGTAGGGGAAAGAAGTTTATAGCCGGATGCACCAATGATCGTATCATCTATCTTTGCAACAAAAAAACAGTCAAGATCAAGCTCGTCCATTTCAGGCGAGGGAACATTATGCATATTCCATGGCCGCATGATGTTAAGTATTTCATCGCGGTCATTTGAACCAGCACGCTCTATAGTATATTGCATATAAATCTCACAAATTAATTATTTCATTCATGATATACATATCAAATGAAGAGAGGTCAATAAGGTTAGGTTACATCAGGTGTTACGATACTCATAATCGATAAACACATAACTTGATCTTTATATTACCATACGACATAAAGACAAATTATTGTGCCAAACCTTAGTTGGTGTAAATGCCAATATAACAGCATACGTTCAGGGAGGTATTAACTAATCCCAGTGCAGTTTATTCTCTGCCACATGAAACAATGCAGCAAGAACGTTACGATCATACCAGTCGTCTTTTGCCAACAGTGCATCAAGGGCCTCTTTAGTTTCCATCTTCTCACGGTAGGCTCTTGGACTAATCATAGCGACAAATGCGTTGGCTACGCAGAGTATTCGAGAGGGCAGTAATATCTCGGCCTCTTTCGCTCCAGCAGGATGGCCGGTGCCATCTAAATGCTCATTCTTCTGAATAATCGTGCCAGCTACATTTCCTGGAAAATCAATATCCTTTAGAACCTGCTCCGCATACTTTGTCTCTTCTTGTAAAATATCCATTTCACTTTGGGATAGCGGAGCGGTCTTTGTTAGTAACTCTTTTGGAATAAGTATTTTTCCGATATTGCAAAGACTGGCGGCCGTATCCAGTGTTGATCTGTCCAGGTAGTTTAGGTTCATCTCTTCTGCAATAGCATTGGCAACTTCACAAACACGCGCAGAGTGGTTGGCCGAGAAGGGGTCGTGTAGATCAATGGCATGCATTAAAGCATCAATTAGTTGGCGATTAAGTCTATATCGTTGCTTTTCTGATTTTCTCAGTTCAGTTGTGTCGTGTAGTGTAAGTAAGAATGTTGGGCTTGATTGGTCAGGCACACTTGTAGGTACAATGATGGTGTAGAATTGTCGATTATTTCCGTTAATATCTAGGGATAGTTCCTTAGCATGAGTTGCCCCACTTGCTTTTGCTTCAGTGATAACGCCATGGATCTTATTTCCAGAATAGGGACCAAATAAAGTGATTAAGGACTTACCTGCTACATCCGCTGCGTTGATCTTTAGTGTGCTTTCCAAAGATCGATTAATAAAATTGATATTCTCTTCCTGATCTAATACCAGAATAAAGTCCAGAATATTTCCAGTTATATTGTTTAATAATCTATTATTCTCCGCCAGCTTATTAGTGGTAAGTTTAAGATTATCGGCAGCTTCCCGTTCACGAACAGATACGCCGTGACGCCATGCAGAGACTACTATAAGAAGGATGATTGAGACCGATAATATAAAGAAGATAATCAACTGATTTTCATGCCGAACCCCCTCTTGTCTAGCCTCACTCAGGTCTACTTTTTGTATTAGCACCCAGGGTGCTGAAGAAATGATGCGACTAACAAAGATGACAGGGGTGTCGTTGTAATCAATGCCGCTTGTAAAGGCTCCGGGTGTATTTATCGCTTTTGCATCAATAATATCTTTAAGCGTGCTTGGTAGTTGTTTTGTGAGTCCTGTAGTGCCATCCATTAAGGGCGTCAAATAGCTAATAGGCATATCGCTGTTATAGCGGACAAGATAGGCCTCATCAGTATCAATTCGAGTGGTATTTGATTTCAACAATGGAAAAAGTGTCGATGAGACCTCTTTGATCGCAATCACAGCACCTATATCACTTTCTCCATTTGATAATCCGTTGAGACCTGCTATTGGCACAATAAACCCCATAACAGGCTTTCTATTGTTATTTAAGTGAATATCAACTATTTCATGGACCCCATTCTCTATAGCATTACGTGCTATCTGGATTGTATTCCCGCTCAGCAATGGCATAGAGGGTGTGGATATTAGAATATTCCCCTCACTATCAACTAAGGCCAGGCCGTTATTTGTAGGTAGAGAAAGATTGGCTGGTATTTTTATATTTCGGGTGTCAGGTGAAATAATACCCGCGCGTAGTGCAGTCGCCTTTAACAGATTACGAAGATATGATTTCTGAGCTGGCTCTGGATCACTGCTTTTACTGTTTTTTACAAGCGTCAGCTGAGAAAGATAAAGTTGTAAAGATCCATTTTCACTGAGTTCAACGAGAGGTGTGAATTGATCAGCTATCCATTGTTCGATATTCGATGAGCGGGTGTCTGCCATTACTGACAGTGTGACCTCCCAATCACCTAAATCTCTTACACGTTCTTTCTGTATAAAACCATGTAAAAGCCACGTTGTTACTAACAGTAAAGCAATTAAAAGTGCAATTGCTGATTTCACTTTGACTGAGATTTCATTCTTCATGGAGTCTAATTTATTATAGTTGTGTGTTTATTAGTAGGGTGGTGTATAGATCCACCATGCGTTCTCATTGACCGCATATAAAGGAATATAATGAGCAATACTGCTATGTGAGACAACGGTTTGCAACTGATTATCCAGTATGAGGATATCGCCATCAACATACAGGGCTAACACCGCATGGGGAATATTAAGATTTGTGTCTTGCAAGACAACAATTCTAGCCATCTCTATATCGTATCCAAGCTCTCTCATTGTAAAGAGCTTAGTGATGGCGTAATCCTCACAGTCACCGCCTTGAAATAGAAACTCTTTGACTATGGCCCAATAATCTGGAGTGGCATAGTTTTCCAGATCAATGACATATTCTTTCTTATTAGCATATTGATTGATTGCCGTTATCTGCTGGTGTTTAGGTAGCGATCTTATCTGGTCAATGAATATCATCCAGTTGTTCAGATGACAGCGATTAAACTCACGACTTGAGCAGTTACCTTCAGGGGTATCTTCCTTAATATGTCGAATTAACAGCTGAACCCAGTGGGTAACAGCCTCAAGCTTATCCTGTTTAGTTTCGGAATAGCCAAATAGAGCTTTGGCAGGGAGCAATTGAGTAAAAAATAACAGGACGAGTGCTAAAAGTGCCGTTGACCGGTTTAGATAGGGATGCTTTTTAGCTCTATGCGCGTTAGATGCCATGGGTACTCACATATTTTAATCCGATAATCCGTTTAGCTTCACTACTCGTTATTCTGATATCGCTGTTTACAATTATAGTCATAGTGAATGTCATTCATGATGGATTTCCGAATCTTTGGCCAAAAAACTGAGGAAAACTAGCTATAAAGAGGTATTACCTTGTGCGCTAAATTTAAGGCAGCTCGCTGCACCAATGATTTGATTGAAGTCAGGGCAACAAAAAAGGATAAATTAAGTTCTCCAACTCTGCGGTGGCCAACATTGTAGATCCGTGCCTATCTATACCAATATATCGGGCCAAGACCAAGGCTGTATTTACTAAGTCAAGAGTTTCCATGAAATCAGAATGGTCTATAGGTATGGTAAGTGCATGTAATCTATAAGGAATCAGGGTACAATATACCAATATTACACTCATATTGAGATGATTCATATGCAGAGCCTTTTTGATAATGCGTTAAAACTGATGGATGAAGCTAACCGTCTTGATCCCAACCGGGTCATGGTCGATGGTGAAGAGTGGCCCAAAGAGCTGCTCTATTCGCATCG
>JAPHUG010000045.1 GCA_026197195.1 Sedimenticola sp. | reverse complement strand
TGATGCTGTTTGATCCGCAGCTCGTGTTGTTGGGGCCATCAGCGTACGTCATATTGGATAACTTTGGGCAGTCGGGGTATATCGTCTACGCCCTGTTCTATCCGATTTTTGTCGGTACCGCCTGTGCCGCAACGGGATTTTTCCTCTTTAGACGCAGCGATCTTCCTTGATTTAACCAGAGTAGATAAATGGGGCATATCACACACTCTTGTGTGATATGCCCTGGATGTCCTGGCCAATCAGCACTGCTGGATGGTCAGTCGTATCCGGTTGATGGTCATCAATTGCCGGGGTATGCCTTCCCCTCTACGATACTCCCCTGTTCGCAATATGAGGTGTTTTGTGGCGAGAACAACGACTCTTCTATGGGGTACGGCTGGACTGCTGTTCATGGCGCTTGCGGGTGTCGCGGCCTACAAGGCATTGCCGATCCTAAACCCGGAAGTGGGCGCGGTCGCGCCGTTGGATGAACACTGTGACCTGCGTTCGGGGCCCTGCGTCTCAAGTGTGTCCGGTGGGCGTATCAGCTTTGCTATCAAGACCACAGGGATTCCCCTGGTCAAACCGCTTGCTCTGGAGGTGGTGCTGGATGGGATTGAGGCAAGCAAGGTTGAGGTTGATTTCATTGGGTTGGGTATGGAGATGGGCTTCAATCGCCCTCAACTGCAAGCTCAGGGTGAGGGTCGCTATACCGGAACGGGTATGTTGCCCGTCTGTATTCGGGTGGCCATGGAATGGGAAGCACGGGTACTGGTTACTACCGCAGAGGGTTTGATCGCCGCACCTTTTCGGTTCATAACGGTGAAGGATGGTGCTGTCGTGCCAGGGAGTAAACAGTGAAAAAAGCACTGCTCCCAGGGTTGATTGCCCTTGTTTTACTGGTGCTGATAGGGCTGCTGTTTACTTGGCAGCCGACAAATCAGACGCCAAAAACAGAAGCGCTCTCCCGTTTAGCCATTGCAGAGGCTCCCAAGGGCGGGGATTTTATACTCAACGCCTACCAGGGTGCTGTTGATATGAAGTCCCTGCGCGGACAGGTCGTTGTGATCTACTTTGGATATACTTGGTGCCCTGATATCTGTCCAACCAGTCTGGGCTTTCTCAGTGCAGCGATGGATGAGTTGACTGAAGATGAGTTGCAGAAGGTTCAGGGGCTCTTCATCAGTGTCGATCCGGACCGGGATTCCCTGGAACACCTGAAAAGTTATGGCGCGTATTTTCACGCCAAAATACTGGGTGTGACCGGCACTCACGAACAGCTTCGGCAGGTGGCTGATCAGTATGGCGCGGCCTATCGACTGGTAAAAGATGAAGCGGCAACGGATTACGTGGTGGATCACTCTGCCGATCTCTATGTTGTGGATAAGCAGGGCAAGCTGAGCCGGGTTGTTCGTCATGGCACACAGCCCGACCAGATTCTGGCGGTACTCCGCCAATTAATAAACTAGAAACTATTTAAAGGTGGGAGCAAGAAAAATGCGCAAGATGATCTTTTCTATGGTGCTGTTCTGTTTTTCCGGGTGGCTGCATGCAGGGACGGCGGCTGAGAGTGTGATGGTTGCAGATGCCTATGTACGCGCTGTGCCGCCTGGGCAACCGAACAGTGCGAGCTTTATGGTTATTAAAAACCACTCATCTGAGAGTTTCGCGCTGGTGGGTGCTGAGAGTGCGGTTGCCAAGGCACTTGAGTTGCACACGCACACCATGAAAGACGGCATGATGCGTATGCGCCAGGTCAAGCAGATTGAACTGCCTGCGGGTGATGTGGTGAAGCTTCAGCCAGGTGGGCTTCATGTGATGGTGATCGGTCTACAACAGAAGTTGGTGCCTGGTGAGCAGGTTGATATGACCTTGGTCTTCTCCGATGGCAGCAAGTTGGCTCTCAAGGTTCCTGTGGTCAAGTTGCAGTTGAAGATGCAGGATGCGGGTATGAAACATGACATGAAGCATAAGATGCACTGATTGACGTTTCATCCATCCATAAAAAAAGCCGGTGGAAATCATCCACCGGCTTTTTTATTGTGTGGCTTTTGGCGTGGCTCAAGCCATCTGTTTGAATACGGCTGCAGCGGCAGCGATCGTGGCCTGAATATCGTCGTCACTGTGTGCGGCGGATACAAAGCCGGCCTCGAAGGCGGAGGGTGCCAGGTAGATGCCCTGTTCCAGCATGGCATGGAAGAAGGTCTTGAACTGCTCCTGCTGGCAGGCCATGGATTGGGCGAAATTAGTGACCTGCTCTGCATCGGTGAAGAAGAGGCCAAACATACCGCCGACCTGATTGGTGGTCAGGTTAATGCCCGCCGCATCGGCTTCAGCTTGAATGCCTGAAACCAGATGGGTGGTCTTTTCGGTCAGTTCATCGAAAAAGCCGGGTGCCGAGATCAGTTCCAGCGTCTTGAGCCCAGCGGTCATGGCCACCGGGTTGCCTGACAGGGTGCCAGCCTGATAGACCGGGCCGAGGGGTGATATCTTTTCCATGATCGCCCGCTTGCCACCAAAGGCACCTACCGGCATACCGCCACCGATCACCTTGCCCAGGGTCGTGAGGTCAGGGGTGACGTTGTAGAGGCCTTGCACGCCACCCAGTGCCACCCGGAAGCCGGTCATCACTTCATCAAAAATCAGTACGGCACCTGACTGATCACATACCTCCCGCAGGCACTCAAGAAAGCCCTCAACGGGTGGAATGCAGTTCATGTTACCTGCAACGGGCTCCACGATAATACAGGCGATCTGCTCACCAATTTCAGCAAAGGTACTTTTAACCTGATCAATATCGTTATAGTTCAGGGTAATGGTGTGCTCGGCCAGTGCGGCGGGTACGCCGGGAGAGCTGGGCTCGCCAAGTGTTAGCATGCCTGAGCCGGCTTTTACCAGCAGTGAGTCGGAATGGCCGTGGTAGCAGCCTTCAAATTTTACTATCTTGTCCCGGCCGGTATAGCCGCGAGCCAGTCGGATCGCGCTCATGGTGGCCTCCGTTCCCGAACTGACCATGCGTACCAGTTCGATGGAAGGGACCAGCTCGCAGACCCGATCCGCCATCGCCGTTTCGATAGTGGTGGGGGCGCCAAATGAGAGCCCTTTTTTGATGACAGCGGCCACAGCGTCTAATACGGCTGGATGGGCATGTCCCAGGATCATCGGGCCCCAGGAACCAACATAGTCGATGTACTGTTTGCCGTCGGGGTCAAAAATATAGGGGCCAGTGGCATGGTCGATAAAGATCGGGTCGCCGCCGACGCCTTTAAACGCCCTTACGGGCGAGTTAACCCCGCCAGGAATATGCTGCTGGGCCTGTACAAAGCGATCATGGGAAGCGGTCATGAGGATTCTCTCTCCGGTCTGTCAAATAGCTGAATAAAATGCTGGCAGCTGGTTGCTATGTCCTGGCTGCCAAAGAGGGCGTCTATAACGGCAAGCATGTCGGCACCAGCCGCTAATAAGGTGGCGCCATTTTCCGGGGTTATGCCGCCGATGGCAACTATCGGGAGTTGCAGTTGACGCTTCGCCTCTGTCAGTAGTGCAACCTCGGCCTGTACGGCTTCTGGTTTGGTGGTAGAGGGGAAGAAGCGACCAAAGGCGACATAGTCGGCTCCTGCCTGTTCTGCCGCAATGGCCAGTGGCAGTTGGTTGTAGCAGGAGATACCGATAATTGCCCTGTCGCCCAGTTGTCTTCGGGCATCCTGGATACCGCTATCCTCTCTGCCCACATGTACACCGTCAGCATTGACCTCTATTGCCAGGTCGATATCGTCGTTGATGATCAGGAGTGCGTTGTGTTCATGACAGCGCTGGCGGAGGTTTTCAGCCTCTTTAATGCGTCGAGCGGCTCCCGGCTGTTTGTCCCGATACTGGATGATTCTTGTGCCGCCAGCCAGGGCCGCTTCCACTTGTCGCAGGGTCTGGTCAAAACCTGCCGGATGGGGTTGGGTGATGGCATAGAGGCCAGTCAATGACGGTTTATTTAACAACGGGTTACTCGCTTGTCGGTGGAGTGAAGAAGCGGTTGGGGATATGTTGTCCTTTGCCGGGTTTCCAACCCGACTTCAGGCTATTCCAGGTGTACTCCTGTGCCCGGGTGACCGCCTCCAAAAGGGGGTGTCCTTTTGCCAATCCAGCGGCAATGGCGGATGCGATGGTACAACCTGAGCCATGATAGGAGGCGTCGAGTCTTGCCCATATCTGCTGTATGGGCGGTTGATCAGAACGGTAGAGTGTGTTGATCACCTCATCAGAGGCCTCATGGGTGCCGGTGATCAATACCGCCTCTGCCCCCTTGCTCAACAGGTGGTTGGCACAGCGGTCCAGGCTATCCTCGCCTGTCAGTTTACGTGCCTCCTGGGAGTTGGGCGTGATCAGGGTGGTCCGCGGGACTATGATTCCCATTAGTGTCTGTATCAGTTGATTGCTGGCCAGTTCCGTACCGCCACCTGCGGCCAGTATCGGATCCAATACCACCGGTATGCCGGGCCGTTTGGCCAGCAGATTACCTATTGCAGCAGCAATTTCAGCACTGCCGATCAGGCCAATTTTAATCGCCTGAATCTGATAGTCCTGTAGCAGGGTTTCTACCTGTCTGTAGAGCTGTTCGGGCGACAGGGGTATTAGTGCATGGACATTTCGGCTGTCCTGAATGGTCAGGCAGGTGATGGCTGTTGCCGCATGGCAGCCATGGGCGGCCATTGCTTCAATGTCGGCCTGGATGCCTGCCCCCCCTGAGGGGTCATGCCCGGAAATGCTCAATACGATGGGTTTGTTGTGGGTAGGCATCTGTTTCGTTGGTAACTAAAAAGGGATAAATTCAAAAAAGCACAATTCATCGACTACAATTAAACCAGCATTCTATGAATACCTCTAGCCTGAGACCGACAGCGGTGACACGATCTCTGTGAATGGGAGGCCGCCATGGTCTGATTACCATTAACGGCTATCCTCTGGATGATGATATGGATACACGCATGAACGAATTGTCCCGATTAGCTAAAGATTACTGTGAATTAATTGAATCAGCGGATGAGAGTGACATCGCCTGGCTACGCCAACTTTCTTCACTGCTCCCGCGGCTGCATGCTGCAGTTACGGCGCTGGGTGCCCCACCCAGGAGTGCTAATTTCTTCAATCCGGATCTGGATGCCCGGTTTGAGCGTTTTGCAACACTGCGTCGCTTGCTGGGTGAACGGGATGCCTACTGGATGGAGTTTGATGTGGCGCCGGACGAGCAGGGTATGTCTGGCAGCCTGGCAGATGACCTGACAGATATCTACTGTGAGCTGAAGCATGGTCTGCGTCTTATTGAAGAGGAGCGGGCGCCTGAACGGGCTTTTGATGACTGGTGTTGTGGCTATCAGGAGCACTGGGGACAGCATCTTCTGGATGCAGAGCGGCACCTGTACGAACTGACAAACCGTAACCAGCTTTAGCGGGAAATGGTGTAAGCGCCGGATTTCACTAAATAATCAATGGTTAATGCATTCTGTTATTGATATAGTATACGGATGAATTACTGTTTAAGTTTGGAGAATTGTCGATGAGTGAAGCAACCACAAACCTGCTGAGAGAGGAAGAGCTCAGTCTGACCGAAGCCGCTCAGGGAAAAATGGCTGAGTTGGTTGGGCAGGTCGAGGAAGAGGTGAAGGGGATTCGTGTCTATGCCACTCCGGGTGGTTGCAGCGGTATCAGCTTCGGAATGACCTTTACCGATCAGCTCAATGATAACGACTACATCCTGAATTCCACCGGCTTTGATGTGATCGTCGATGGCGACACCATGCGTCATCTGGAAGGTGTACAGATCGATTTTGTTGATCAGGGTAACGGTAATGCCAGTTTTGTATTCAACAACCTGAAGCCCGCTGAGGCGAGTGGTTGTGGTAGCTGCTCTTCCAGTGCGGCTCAAGGTGGCGGTTGTTCCTGATAGCCTTCGCAAGCCTAAAAAAACGCGGCCTTTGTTGCCGCGTTTTTTTAGGCCTGTGTTTTCTCTATTAGAAAGGCTTTAGGCTGGCTAGCAACACCACTGCAAATAGAATGACAACGGGTACTTCGTTAAACCAGCGATACCAGACGTGGCTGCGGGTGTTCTTATCGGCAGCGAAAACCCGCATCAGGTGACCGCAGTAGAAGTGGTAGATCACCAGAACGCCAATCAACGCCAGCTTGATATGCAGCCATAGCATCGTGCTGTAGGCGGTCCAAGCGTACTCATATAGCATCCAGAAGCCGAAAAACAGGGTCAGAATCATCCAGGGCATCGTAAAGTAGTAGAGCTTGCGTTCCATTACTTTAAATCGCTCCTTGCCAGGCTGGTCGTCCGTCATGGCGTGATAGACATACAGCCGTGGTAGATAAAATATTCCGGCAAACCAGGTCACCATAAAGATCAAATGCCAGGCCTTCAGCCACATCATTTGTATACCTCGCTAAAGAAATAAGGTTGAGTCATTGTGAGTTGAGTTCGTTATTTTTGGGTGTTGTTTGCATCGTGATAAAGCGCACGAAGTATATCCTGCCGATGTGTTGCACCAGACTCTGGTGCGGTTGTTGCGTCCATCGGTCCGCTTTTTTTACCCGAAAAGAACTCACCAATAGCGCGAAATATCCGTTTCAGGGCGCGCCACAGTTTAGGCATCAGCCAGATTATCAGTAGCAGTGAGAGTACCAATCCCGCTACAAATAGCCAGGGATAGTGTAAGGACGCCCAGAGTCCACCAATCACCACCAGATCTTCAGTGATGGATGCCGTCCAGTTGCTGAAGGGTTCTGGCGAGGTGTTGATCAAGACCCGTGTGCTGGTTTTTGTCAGATGGGTGGTTGCCGCCAGCCCGCCCCCTATCAGCAGCGCGGCGAATTCTGCAGCCTGGCTGACGTCCAGCCCTTCAGCCATGCCAGCAGCTAGGACAGCCCCGGCGGGTATACGAATAAAGGTATGCAGTACATCCCAGCCAGTGTCCACGCCTGGGGTTTTATCAGCAAAAAATTCAACCATGTACATGAAACCGGCAGCACCCAGTACCAGGGGGTTGCTGAGTAGCTCCAGGCCCGGTGGGAGGGTGACTTCGCCCGTCATACCGAGATAACCCAAGACCAGTACCGCGGCATAGAGATTAATGCCCGAGGCCCAGGCCACCCCCAGGGTCAGTGAGATCAATTCCACGGTTTCCATTCAAACGATCCTTATCAACAGCAAGCGGTTGGATTATTGGATGACAGGATGCCTGTTCAGTTCCGAACAATTGGTGTGCATCCCCGCCCCTGTAAAAAAAGTGGCGGCATCCGTAGGGTTAGTGGGCAAATTATGTCATTTTTTCTAGGATTATCCCATCGGAGACCCTCTGGAAACTGTCTGTAAAGGATTAAACAGTGTGGCTATGAAGCTGAAAAATCAAGAAAAAATAATTGACCTATAAGCATTGTGTATATATAGTCGTTCGCAGTAAGGGAATTGTGACGCCTGTTGATGGGATCTTCAGGTAAAAGGAATCAATAAAAATACGTCACATATTGCTTAAGCGGCCTGAGGGTCGCTTTTTTATTGCGTAACGGTTTCCACCCTGCAGGTTTGCATCTTTAGATTTTTCTTATAGCACCGTATGATTAAGTACTTTTTTCAGGCCGACACTCATCTGAAGGTTGCCCATCGGTAGCTAGCATCAGAAGTCAGCTCATTACGTAATCGGGGTAGAATTGAGGCGATGGTAAAAGTAGGTATTGTAGGCGGTACAGGTTATACCGGTGTTGAACTGCTGCGGTTGCTTGCGGGACATCCGAACGTGGAGGTGACTGTCATCACTTCCCGTGCAGAGGCGGGGCGTCCTGTTTCCGATATCTATCCCAATCTGCGTGGTCACTTTGATCTTCCCTTTACTGAGCCGGATCTGGATCAGCTCAAATCATGTGATCTGGTCTTTTTTGCCACGCCAAATGGTACAGCCATGAAGATGGTGCCTGCGTTGCTTGAGGGCGACTGTAAGGTGATAGACTTGGCGGCCGATTTTAGAATCAAGGATCTCTCCGTCTGGAGTCAGTGGTACAGTATGACCCATGCCTGTCCGGAACTCGTAGACGAGGCCGTTTACGGGCTGCCAGAAGTGAATCGGCAAGCCATCAAACAGGCCCGGTTGGTCGCTAATCCTGGCTGCTATCCCACCGCCGCCACCCTGGGTTTTCTGCCTCTTGTTGAGGCTGGACGGGTCAATATTAATGGCTTGATTGCGGATTGTAAGTCGGGTGTCAGTGGTGCGGGCAGAGGAAGCAGTGTCGGTATGCTGATGGGCGAGGTAGGCGAAAGCTTCAAGGCCTACGGGGTTCCCGGTCACCGGCATCTCCCGGAGATACAGCAAAATCTTAGCGTCGCGGCAGGTCAGGATGTGAATGTGACCTTTGTGGCTCACCTGCTTCCGATGATCAGGGGGATTCATGCCACCCTGTATGCCACAACAGAGGGTGAGATGGATTTACAGGCACTGTATGAACAGCGCTATGCCAGCGAACCTTTTGTGGATGTCCTGCCGTCGGGCTCCCATCCAGAGACCCGCAGTGTCAGGGGGGTTAACCACTGTCGGATCGCCATGCACCGTCCCCAGGGCGGGGATACCGTGGTGATTCTTTCTGTGATCGACAATCTTGTGAAAGGGGCCGCAGGTCAGGCTATACAAAATATGAATATCATGCTGGGTATGGATGAGACGCTGGGATTGCAATCGGTGGCGCTACTACCCTAATTAGATCCTGATTTATCAATGACGATTTGGCCGTTGATAAGCTGAAGTATGTGAATGGGGACACAGGGATGAAAATAACAACACCCAAAATAGTCCAGTCCCGAAGCCGATGGCTTTACCTTTGGTGGCTGGTGCCTGTAGTACTTGGTGCGTTCATGTTGCTGGGGTGGCAAAACTATCTGCCCCAGCCGGTACCTGTGGTGGATGAGGTTACGCCACTTAAGCGCATTATTGCAGAACAAAAGGGTCGGATAACGCTACTGGAAACCGAGCGGAGTCGGCTGCGAGAACAGATTGCAGCACTGGAGCGAGCCGGCCAGATCGACCAGGAAGCGATCAGGCAAGTGCGTGATGAGTTGATGCAAAGTCAGGCTGACTATCTCGATATGGAGAAAGAGCTGACCCTGTTGCGCGGTATTGTGGAGACCAGTGTCAAGTCAGAAGGGCTCTATATACAAGGATTCAGGCTAGGGCGAACGGATGAGGATCGTAACTACCGATACGGTTTTACGGTCAGTCAGTCGCTTAAAAATGCGGGAGCCGCGGTCGGCTGGATACAACTTGCCCTGGAGGGTGAGCAGAGTGGAGAACAGCGTGTTCTCTCCCTGAAAGAGATAACAAAAGAGAACGAAGAAAAATTGAAAATGCGTTTCAGGCATTTTCAGGATGTTGACGGATTGATACAGGTGCCAGAGGGCTTTAATCCTGAACGGGTGGTTATAGAGATCAATCCAACCAATAATCGGCTTCCCCAGATCAAAAAGACGTTTGACTGGCTGGTTGCGGAATAAGAGGAATACTGATGGCGCGTTTTAAAAAGTTCAAAGCTCCCAAGATTGCTACCGTTATAGGTAGTGGTACCACCATTCATGGTGATGTGAACTTCACCGGTGGGCTGCATGTTGATGGTCTTATTTGCGGCAATGTCATGGTGGAAGAGGGTGCCGACTCGGCCCTGACGCTGAGTGAGCAGGGGCGTGTTGAGGGCGATATCCAGGTGCCTAATGTCATTCTCAATGGCACGGTGGTGGGCGATGTCTACGCCTCTGAAAGGGTGGAACTTGCCCCCAAGGCCAAGGTTACCGGTACGGTCTATTACAACCTGCTGGAGATGTCGATGGGAGCTGAGGTGAATGGTCAGCTGATTCATACCAAAGATGCCCAGCCACAGATGCTTGGTTATGACGGCGAACGAAGTAATGTCGAAGAGATCAAACCGGATGCTGAGGCGGCAGCTGCAGCGGAGCCTTCCGAGGAAGGGGGCGAGCGTATTCCCCGTGGTCGCTGATAACGGGTAATACTTGACTAAATTGATCAGAAAAGCATAATGTACATAATATGCTAATATAGCGTGGTTTTCTTAGTATTTGGAGCTGGCAATGAGTGGTACACAAGCTGAGACCGAGAGCCCACTGGTATTTACCAACGCGGCCGCAACCAAGGTGGCGGCCTTGATTGAGGATGAGGGTAACCCTAATCTGATGTTGCGCGTGTTCATCCAGGGTGGCGGATGCTCAGGTTTTCAATATGGCTTCAGTTTTGATGAAGAGATGAAGGATGGCGATACCCGGGTTGATACAGACGGTGTGGCGATGCTGGTTGATCCTATGAGCTTGCAGTACCTGATGGGTGCCGAGGTGGATTATACGGAGAGCCTACAGGGGTCGCAGTTTGTGATTCGTAATCCGAACGCTTCCACCACCTGCGGTTGTGGGTCATCCTTCTCGATCTGATCGCGGAGTAACCCTTAATTAAAAACCCTGCATCGTAATGATGCAGGGTTTTTTTGTGCCTTTATGTGCGGTTTACTTTATTGAGCAGGCGCAACGGGTGCAACGGGTGGTGCAGGATAGCCATAAGGGGCATAACCATAGGGTGCGCCGTAGCCACCGCCATAGGGAGCGCCATAGCCTCCATAGGGATAGCCGTAACCACCATAGGGGTAGCCATAACCACGGCCATAACCGTCGCCATAACCTCTACCGCGGCCACTGAAGTTCATATTGAAGTCACCGGTACCATCGCCCCAGCCATCACCAAGACCGTTCCAGGGACCGCCACCCCAAGGACTACCGCCCCAAGGACCACCACCCCACCAAGCAGATGCAGAAGCTGATGCCGCCAACAGGGCTGCTACAGCAGCTGCTTTTATAATGCTTTTCATAATCTCTTCTCCCTAAGTCTTTTCATTTTGGGTATGGGAGACCCTGCCTACTTAGCGGTCTCTACCATAAAAAGTATTAGTGGTTTCTAAATAAGTCAAGGGCGATTAAGTCTCTTATTGATCTGGGTTAATTAGGTCGTTATTCCTATCTCTTGAACAGCAGGGGCGCTACATCATCAAAACTGCAGGCGAAGTGAACCTTTATCCCCTTGCGGATATGCTCGGGTACCTCTTCATATTCGCCCCGGTTCTCTTCAGGAAGGATCAGCTCACGTATGTTGGCCCGGCGAGCGGCGATCATCTTCTCCTGTACACCACCAATAGGGAAAACATGCCCGGTCAGGGTTAGCTCCCCAGTCATAGCGATGGTGCGAACCGGCTCATCTCTGGCCAGCGAGAGCAGGGCCGATGCCATGGTGATTCCGGCGCTGGGGCCATCTTTGGGCGTGGCACCGGCGGGTACATGCAGATGGATGAAGCTCTTCTCAAAAAAGGCCGGGTCAGCGCCCAGTTTTTCCGCATTGGATACGATGTAGCCGTAGGCAATCTCTGCCGATTCTCTCATCACCTCACCCAGCTGGCCGGTCAGTTTAAAGCCTCGGGTAAAGCTGTGTGTCCTGGCGGCCTCAATGCTCAGTGTGGCGCCTCCCATCGATGTCCAGGCCAGTCCGGTGACGACACCTGGCCCACTCAGGCTGCGTTCATCACGAAAAATCGGGCTTCCGAGGTAGGTCTTGAGATCCTGCTCTTCAACAACGATGGGCGCGGGTTCGTCATCCAGTATTCTGACCACCGCCTTGCGCACGATCTTGCCGATCTGTTTTTCCAGGCGTCTGACCCCCGCATCCCGCGCATAACCCTCGATAATCGCTTTCAGGGCCGGGGTATTCAGTTTTAGCTGATTGCGTTTCAATCCGGCCCGTTTCAATTGACGGGGGAGTAGATACTTGCGAGCGATCTGTAACTTCTCCTGGGCGATATAGCCCGATAACGAGATGATCTCCATGCGGTCCCGCAAGGGCGCGGGAATGGTATCCAGTTGGTTGGCGGTACAGACAAACAACGCCTTGGAGAGATCAAAGCGGAGATCGAGATAGTGATCCAGAAAATCACTGTTCTGCTCAGGGTCCAGCGCCTCCAGTAAGGCTGAAGCGGGATCGCCGTGATAGGAGGCGCCGATCTTGTCGATCTCGTCCAGCATGATCACGGGATTGGCTGTTTCCACCTCTTTCATCGCCTGGATGAATTTACCCGGCATGGCGCCTATGTAGGTTCTGCGGTGGCCTTTGATCTCTGCCTCATCCCGCATGCCACCGACCGAGAAGCGATAAAAGGATCGGCCAAGGGCATTGGCGATGGATTTGCCAATGGATGTCTTTCCCACACCGGGTGGGCCGACCAGCAGGATAATTGAGCCGCTGACCTCACCTTTCATCATGCCGACAGCGAGAAACTCAAGAATGCGCTTCTTTACATCATCCAGTCCATAATGGTCCTTATCCAGGGCTTTTCGTGCCTGCCCCAGGTCCAGTTTGTCCGGGCTGTGTTTTCCCCAGGGTAACAGGGTAATCCAGTCGATATAGTTTCGTGTCAGTGCGTATTCGGGAGAGCCTGTCTCCAGGATAGAGAGCTTCTGCATCTCCTCTTCAAGGCGCTTGGATGCCGGCTCTGGCAGCACCAGTTCATCCAGTCTTTCTCTGAATTTATCCAGCTCAGCCGTGCGGTCGTCTTTTTCCAGTCCCAGTTCCTGTTGGATGACCTTGAGTTGTTCTCGCAGGAAAAACTCGTGCTGATGGGTACTGATCTTATCTTCGACGGTTTTTCGGATTTCGTTCTGTGCCTTCGCCAGTTCCAGTTCTTTGTGCAAAAGAACCAGCACCTTCTCCATACGGGGCAGTAGCTCAACTTCCTGCAGAATCTCCTGGAGCTGGAAGCGGTCGGCCGTTGTCAGGCTGGCGGCAAAATCGGCCAGGTGTGAGGGGTCATCTGGTCCCAGTCGGTCCAGGAAGATCCTAAGCTCTTCACCATAGAGTGGGTTGAGAGGGACCAGCTCTTTGATGGTGTTGATGATGGCCATGGCATAGGCCTTGATCTCATCATTGGGGCTGACGGTCTCTTCGGTGAAGTAGTGGACCTGGGCCTTGAATGGGTTTTTTTTGGTAACAAACTGCTCGATCCGAAAGCGCTGTAGACACTCTACCAGTACCTGCAGGCGACCCTCCACTTTTTGTACCCGGTGTATCCTGCAGGCCGTGCCTATGTAGCGGAAATCCCCTGGAACCGCCTCTTCAGAGGTCGCCGCGTCAGTCATTACAATACCGATGATCTCCTGACTGGTTTTGTAGGCGGAGCGGATGGTCTTTTCCCAATGCTCATCATTCATCAACAGTGGTACGGCCTGCCCAGGAAAGAACGGGCGGGTCGTCACTGGGAGCAGGTGAATCACGCCGGGCAGGACATCTCCGGGTCTGGCGAGGACGTTGTTTGAGAGGATGTCCATCTCATCGGCATCTATAGTGTCGTCAATCATTATTATTCTACTCTGGGCATCGGAATGCCGGGTTCTAAAGTGGGTGATTCAAACGCGGGGTTGATTCCGGGTTATATTCAGTACCCTTTTATATCAGGCTGCAGGGGGTGTTTTGCAAGTCTGATTTGAGAGCTGTGCGAAATCCGCAACGGTGAGTCGCTCTGCACGCAATGTGGGGTCGATACCGGATGCAGAGATCTGATCGCCATTCATCATCTTGCTCAGGCTGTTACGCAAGGTCTTTCTGCGTTGGGAAAAAGCCGTGGTCACCATGCGTGAAAAATGTGCTGGGTCATCAATCTGGTGAGGTGGGGTTTTATACGGCGTCAGTCGGACAATGGCGGAATTGACCTTGGGTGGTGGATTAAAGGCGCCTGGGCCAATATCAAACAGTGGTTCGATATCGCTCCAGGTCTGCATCATGACCGATAGTCGGCCATAGGTCTTGCTACCTGG
>JAPHUG010000178.1 GCA_026197195.1 Sedimenticola sp. | reverse complement strand
GTATTGATTACACCGGATACATCATTAAACTTGGCCATGGTGTCAGCCAAGGCGTCGTCACCTTCGCCTTCCAAGGTGACAATTAACTTCCCCTCGTCAGCTCCACCATGAACCTCAACTCCAGCAAACTCTTCTAAACTTGCCTGAACGATACCGGCCACTTCAGGCTTGGCATGTACAATGGCGCTACAGATATTCATTGTTATCATTTACTCCTTTACGCGGCTTGATCGCGCGGTTCGTTTATTGAGGATAGAGTTACTGCTCGTATTGGGCAGACGGCAAAGCAGGCACCGCAGCCTGTACACTGATCGAGGTCAAGCAAGGGGGTCGCAACCCCGCCCACCTCTAATTTGAATCGAATGGCCCGCTCATCGCAGACTTCGCCACAAGAGCGGCAAATGACAGCATTTAGCGAGAGACAAGAGGTCTGAATGGTGGCTTGTATAGACCAGGGTGGCTTTTCGGAAGTGTCATCTTTTTTTAACGCGCCTGGCGTACACACCGCGACACAGGCTTCACAAAAATCACATCCACCCCGATTAAAATCCATATGCGGCAATTTGCCACGGCCTTCGATAATAAGTTTGTCAGGGCAAGCAGCAATGCACTCTCCACAGCCGGTACAACGCTCTACAAATTCAACCTCATCCATTGCCCAGGGCGGACGAAAAATGCGCTTCTCCCCCCGGATGTCTCCACTCAACAGTTGTGCCCGACTGACGTTATGTTCCATGTGCCTGCTGCTTGCGAATTTAATCACCTACTCAATTTAGGGCTTTATAGACCCGCCCTAACGGACCATCGTTGACCTAAATCAAGTTTTGTCCTGGCGCAGAAGAGTTGTTGACCTATATCAACTAACGGTCGAAATGGGAATTTTAATAGGGCAATGAATTTTAATTTTGACCTTCGATAGTCAACCCAGCTGTGAGAAAATCCCCGACCTGTTTTAATGATCAGTGACTTTTATGACGAATCAACCGCCAGCCAACCCGACGCCCATCTGCAATCCGCTAATGCCCCCCTTGCCGCAACAGGCACAGGAGCGCATTCAGTGGGGTCGCCTGTATGGATTGAGCAGTTGCGTTGCTATTGCCTCTGCTGCCAGGGCGTTTTTAGGTGTGACACTGGTTATTGCCGACGATGCTCAAAGTGCCACCACAATAGAGGATGGCCTGCGTTTTTTCCTTAAAGATCAGTCGATTAACATCCTAAGTTTTCCGGACTGGGAGACCCTGCCCTATGATGTCTTTTCACCACTCCCCGAACTGGTATCCCAAAGACTTCTGACGCTCTATCAGCTGGAGAAGACTCAGCAAGCCATTTTGATCGTCCCGGTCGGCACCCTGTTACAACGGCTGCCACCCAAGTCCTATATCCACGCCAACACGTTGATCCTTAGTCTGGGCGACAACCTTTCACTGGATGGGATGCGTATAAAACTTGAGCAATCAGGGTATCAGTGTGTCTCCCAGGTGGTTGAACATGGCGAATACACCGTACGCGGCTCGTTATTGGATATCTTTCCGATGGGTAGCACGATCCCCTACCGGATTGACCTGTTCGATGAAGAGATTGAGACCATTCGCACGTTTGACCCGGAAACACAGCGGACTATTGACCATGTTGAGGGGATCAAACTGCTACCGGCTCGGGAATACCCACTCGATGAATCAGGCATTACCCGCTTCAGACAGGCATTTAGAAACGCCTTCGAAGGTGACCCACAACGCAGTCTTATCTACTCAGAGGTCTCTAACGGCCACGCTCCAGGCGGGCTGGAGTACTACCTACCACTGTTTTTTGAACAGACCGCCACCCTGTTTGATTTTCTTCCCAGTCAGCTACTGACAATCCGTACCGATGAGACTCGCGATAGAGCCGATCAGTTTTTGTCACAAGTGGAGGATCGCTATGAGCAACGTCGCCATGACGTAGAACGCCCCCTGCTGGCGCCCAGCCAGCTCTACCTGCAAGCCGAACAGCTCATGGCTTATCTCAACCAGGGCCAGTCGATCAGAGCCCAAAAAAGAGAAATTGAATCACGCAGCAAAGGTTACAGTGGTTATCACAACTTCAGTACAAAACCACCGCGACCCCTGAGTTTCCAGGCCCGAGCTGAGCACCCCGCCGCCGCACTCCAACAGTTCATCGCAGAGGCACCAGGAAAAATACTCTTTATTGCAGAGAGCGCGGGACGGCGTGAAATGCTCAAAGAGACATTGGCCAGCTACGACATACGTCCGAAACTGGTCTCAGGTTGGCAGGAATTTATTGATAGCGATCAAAACCTGATGCTGTCCGTCGCCCCAATCGAGGAGGGTCTCTGGCTTGATCAACAACGGCTGATCATCATCCCGGAGAGCCAGCTGCTCGGTGAACGGGTTCGCCAGGAACGCCGCAGGAAAGCCAAGCAGCGGGATGCTGACCAAATTGTCCGAAACCTGACGGAGTTGCACAAGGGTGCACCCGTGGTACACGAAGATCATGGTGTGGGCCGCTACCAGGGACTTCAGGTTCTGGAAGTGGGTGGCATGACCACCGAATTCCTCACATTAGAATATGCCAAGGGCGATAAGCTCTATGTACCGGTTTCATCGCTGCACCTGATCAGCCGTTATGCCGGGGCCTCTCCGGAGACCGCCCCCCTGCATCGGCTTGGAGGTGATCAGTGGGAGCGCGTTAAACGCAAGGCCGCCGAGCGGGCACACGATGTCGCCGCCGAATTGCTGGAGATTTATGCGCGACGAGCGGCTCATAAAGGTTATGCCTTCCCACCACCCGGCGAAGAGTACACCAGCTTTGCGGCCTCTTTTGATTTCGAAGAGACGCCCGATCAGCAGCAGACCATTGAAGCCGTTATTAACGATATGGCATCCGCACATCCCATGGATCGCGTGGTGTGCGGTGATGTCGGCTTTGGTAAAACAGAGGTTGCCATGCGTGCGGCCTTCATGGCGGTACAAGGGGGAAAGCAGGTCGCGGTTCTGGTACCCACTACCCTATTGGCGCAACAACACCTGGAGAACTTCTCAGACCGGTTTGCAGACTGGCCAGTCAAGGTTGAAAGCCTCTCCCGCTTTCGAACAGCCAAACAACAGAAGGCGATAACCGATGGCCTGGCCGCCGGCACGGTGGATATTGTTGTGGGGACCCATAAACTCCTGCAGGAGAGCATCAAATATAAAAACCTGGGCCTGGTGGTGATTGATGAGGAGCACCGGTTTGGTGTACGCCACAAAGAGAAGCTGAAGGCACTGCGCAGTGAAGTGGATATGCTCACCCTTACTGCAACGCCGATACCCCGAACACTCAACATGGCGATGTCTGGCATGCGTGATCTCTCGATTATCGCCACACCACCGGCCGCCCGACACCCGATCAAGACCTTCGTGAGTCAGTGGAACGACGCCTTGGTGATAGAGGCCTGCCAGCGTGAGATCAAACGCGGCGGTCAAATCTACTTCCTGCACAATGAAGTCAGTACGATTGAGAATACAGCTCAAAAACTGGAAAAACTGCTGCCCGGCGTAAAGGTTCAGGTTGCCCACGGCCAGATGCGGGAGCGGGAGCTGGAAGCCATCATGCGGGACTTCTATCATCAGCGCTTCAACATCCTGGTCTGTACGACTATCGTTGAGAGCGGCATTGATGTACCGACCGCCAATACCATAATTATCAACCGGGCCGATAAACTGGGTCTTGCACAGCTGCATCAGTTGCGTGGTCGCGTGGGGCGTTCTCACCACAGGGCTTATGCCTACCTCATTACACCGCCACCCAAGACACTCTCTGCCGACGCAAAAAAACGCCTGGAAGCGATTGAATCACTTGAAGATCTCGGTGCCGGTTTCACGCTGGCCACCCATGACCTGGAGATTCGCGGTGCAGGTGAGTTGCTTGGCGAAGGATAGAGTGGACAGATCCACGAGGTGGGCTTTTCGCTCTACAGTGATCTACTGGAACGCGCCGTCAAGGCCCTGAAGTCAGGACAACACCCCAATCTTGATCGCCCCCTTGATCACGGTGCAGAGATTGATCTGCAGCTGCCCGCACTATTACCGGATGACTATCTCCCGGATGTCCATTCCCGGCTGGTTCTCTATAAACGTATTGCCAGCGCTGCATCCAAAGATGAGCTGCGGGAGATCCAGGTTGAAATGATCGACCGGTTTGGCTTGTTACCTGACCCGACAAAGCATCTGTTTGGCATCACCGAACTCAAACTCAAAGCCAATCCACTCGGCATCCGCAAGATAGAGGCCGGTCCAACCGGTGGCCGCATCCTGTTTGATGGAGAGCCCAAAATCGATGCGGGACAGATCATCCGGCTCATCCAGACCCGCCCAAAGGAGTACAAACTGGATGGTGCAGATAAACTGCGTTTCTTCAAGGACCTCGGTGATTCACAACGACGGATCGATCAAGTGACCGATATCCTGGATGAAGTGTGTGGTTAAATCGCACCCCACCGGCAAAAAGGCCACCCGATATCGTCAAAAATGCAAAATGGGCTATACATTTTTTACCATGGCAGAGACAATCATCGGTCTGTTTGCAATCGACGACTGACAAGCGCATTCCTACTGATATGAAGAAACCAGCCCAACTCCTTTTCTCACTCCTGGCGATTCTGATCGCACTGCCTCAGCTGGTTAGTGCTGAGAATGAGCAGACCTGGTACGACATCGAACTGATCTTGTATAAACAGGGCTCAAGCTACTCGGCCAAGTCTGAACATTGGCCCACCGACCCTGGCAGCCCGGATTGGAGTGAAGCCGTCAATCTGGTACCAGAAGCCTCTGGCAAGCAACAGCCGTATGCCCTGTTACCCCGCCCAGACTGGCGCTTGACCGCTGCATTCAACGCCCTACGAAATACCCGGGGTGAACTGGAACCCTTGTTTCATCAGGCTTGGCGGCAACCCGTTGCAGGACCTAAAAACGCTAAACCGATCTATCTGGGTTCTCCGACTGGACTTTTTGAGGGGGTCATCAAGATCAGTGTCAACCGCTACCTGCATGTTGACCTGGATCTGCTGCTAAAAAATGCCCTTGGTAACACCCTCCCCGCGACCAGCAGTGAGGATGCGCTCAGCCCTTCACTCGGAAGTGTACGTGTCACCGGAAAACGACGCATGCGTAGTGGCGAAATCCACTATATTGATCACCCGATGATGGGGGCGCTGATCCTGATCAGCCGTATTGAAGTGACAACACCTGAACCTGTGCCCACAGCAACAGTTGAGTCCGCAGCAGACGCATCAGCCACCCCATCTGAAGCAGCAACCCAACCCGCTGAACCCCCTGCGGCCAACTAGCCTTCGCATTTAATGAACAGCTATTTTTTACCCGTTGGGCTGTTACTGGCTTTTGCCGTCTCCTGGTTCGCACCTGACACAGGAACTGTTTTACAGCAGATGGGACTGATACCCTGGATGGTGGTC
>JAPHUG010000111.1 GCA_026197195.1 Sedimenticola sp. | reverse complement strand
GCGTTGATCCTTGAGAACAACCTCATTAAATCGCTCAAGCCAAAATACAATATCCTGCTACGCGATGATAAGAGCTACCCCTATATCTATCTATCAGCCGACTCCTTTCCCAGGCTGGCCTATCACCGCGGGAAGCGGAAGGCGAAAGGCCGTTTTTTTGGACCCTATCCCAATGCGGGATCGATGCGTGAGACATTGCAATTAATGCAAAAGCTGTTTCCGGTACGACAATGCGATGAAACATTCTATAAAAATCGTTCCCGGCCCTGTCTTCAATATCAGATAAAACGTTGTGGCGCACCCTGTGTCGGGTTGATTAGTGAACAGACCTACGCTGAGGATGTAAAGGATGCGGTTCTTTTTCTGGAAGGAAAAACCGATGAGGTGATTAAGGGACTTGTGCAAAGAATGGAGTCCGCTTCGGCGGCGCTTAAATTTGAGCAGGCCGCACGACTGCGGGATCAAGTAGCGGCACTGAGTCGTATCCAGGAGAAGCAATTTATCACCGGGGAGCGGGGCGACCTCGATATTATTGCCTGTCATAGCAAGGGCGGAAGTGCCTGTGTTCAGCTGTTTTTTATTCGCAATGGACGCAATCTGGGTAACAAGGCCTTTTATCCAAGCACTGCCGGGATCGAAAAGGAGGGAGAAATCCTCTCAGCCTTTATCGCACAGTATTACATCGGCAAGCAGATTCCCGCCGAGATCGTTGTGAGTCATGCACCAGAGGGGAGGGGGCTGCTTGAAGAGGTCCTGTCTCAGGAGTCAGGGCGTCAGGTCAAACTGCGCACACAAGTGCGGGCCAATCGGGCACAGTGGCTGCGTATGGCAACTCAAAATGCGCAGCTGGCGCTGGACGCCCGGTTGGCCAGCAAGGCCGGAATGCGCAGTCGACTGGAGGCGTTACAACAAGGGCTTGGGCAGGAGGCCCTGCCAGGTCGAATGGAGTGTTTTGATATCAGCCACACTGGGGGCGAGTTAACCGTGGCCTCCTGCGTGGTGTTTGATGCCAATGGCCCTTTAAAAACAGATTATCGTCGCTTTAATATCGACGGGATTCGGGGGGGCGATGATTATGCAGCGATGGCACAAGCCCTGACCCGGCGTTATACCCGAATACAAGAGGGTGAAGGGCAGCTGCCCGATATTCTCTTTATAGACGGTGGTAAGGGGCAGCTCCATGCCGCTGCCGAGGTGCTGGAAGAGCTGGCTATAGTGGGTGTGTTGCTGGTCGGTGTGGCTAAAGGACCAGACAGGCGGGCAGGAATGGAGCAGCTATTCTTGTTAGGTAGGGAGCGCCCCATTATACTGCCTGCAGATTCGCCTGCTTTGCATCTGATTCAACAGATACGTGACGAGGCCCATCGATTTGCGATTACCGGACACCGTCAGCGTAGAAACAAGAGCCGAAAGACATCGGTTCTGGAGCAGATAAACGGGATTGGCGCAAAGCGGCGACAGCACCTACTGAAACATTTTGGTGGTATTCAGGGGATTGCACGGGCGGGCGTTGTCGATTTAGAGCGAGTTGAAGGTATTAGCCGAAAACTGGCTGAGCAGATTTACGCTGTCTTCCATGAAGAATAAATAGAGACTCATGTTTCAGAATATACCCAACATACTGACACTTCTACGGATACTGCTTATTCCGGTATTCGTGGTGCTTTTTTATCTGCCCTGGGCTCATGCGGCGCAAGCCTGCGCGCTGGTCTTTGCGTTAGCGGCCATTACCGATTGGTTTGATGGCTATCTGGCAAGAAAGCTGGAGCAAGTATCCGCATTGGGGGCCTTCCTGGACCCTGTCGCTGATAAGCTGATGGTGGCTGCGGCCCTGATCCTGCTGGTCCAACAAGACCCTATACCGGGGCTGGCAATACCGGTCTTGGTCATAATAGGTCGAGAGATCACCATATCGGCGTTACGGGAGTGGATGGCCGAGATCGGTGCCAGGGCGCAGCTGGCCGTTTCTGCCATCGGAAAGATCAAGACCGCCTTTCAAATGACGGCGATATTTCTGATGATCTATCGTGATGATCTGTTTGGACTGCCTCTGTATACCATCGGGTTTGTCCTGCTCTATGTGGCCGTCATACTGACCCTCTGGTCGATGTTTATGTACATCAAAGCGGCCTGGCCGAGTCTGAATGACCCGGCTAATCAGAACGAGGAAAAAAACGGCTAAGCGAGGCATCTTCGGCTTGACACTGTCAGCTGGGAGACTACAATAGCCCGCGCATCAAGGCGATGCGGGAATAGCTCAGCTGGTAGAGCACAACCTTGCCAAGGTTGGGGTCGCGAGTTCGAATCTCG
>JAPHUG010000162.1 GCA_026197195.1 Sedimenticola sp. | reverse complement strand
GGCATGCAGACAATCCGTTTCAGGCCGAGCAGCTGGTACTCTGTGGACTCGACCTGTTGACCCAGGATAGCAATAGATTGAATCAGGCGGTTGGCGGCGAGTGGGACCTTTTGATTGTCGATGAAGCGCATCATCTTGAATGGCATGAGACAGCACCCAGCAAAGCCTATCTCGCCATTGAAAGACTGGCACAACAGACTCCCGGCGTTCTACTACTGACCGCCACACCGGAGCAGCTGGGCAAGGGGGGACACTTTGCCCGTCTACGCCTGCTGGACCCTGATCGCTTTCCAAGCCTACAACAGTTTGAGAAAGAGCAAGCCCGCTACCAACCTATCGCCGATGCCGCTGCGAACCTGATCAATAATCAGACTATCTCACCTCAAGACCAGAGCCTCCTCTGTGAGATGCTGACCCCTGAGCTGGCCACCCCTCTGCTCCAGCAACTGGAGAGCCCGTCACCGGAACGGGGGCAGGCCGCCAGGACACAATTGACCAACTTGTTGCTGGACCGCCACGGCACAGGGCGTGGTATGTTCAGAAACACCCGGGATCGAGTCAAAGGGTTCACTCAGCGCATACTACACCGTTATCCTCTGCCGCTACCGGACCACTACAAGGACCTCGACGGCCCGGTCACTCAGCAGCTGCACCCTGAACGAAATCTTGCCGACAACACGCAAGCCGAATGGTGGCGAACCGACCCCAGAATCGACTGGCTGATCAGCCTGCTACGGCAGCATCGCCAGGAGAAGATGCTGTTGATATGTGCCCATACAACAACGGCAAGAGAACTGGAACAGGCGTTACGCCTTCGCGAAGGCCTACCTGCCGCGCTGTTTCATGAGCACATGAGCATCATTGAGCGGGACCGTGCCGCCGCCTGGTTTGCGGACCCCGATCAGGGCTGCCAGATTCTGATCTGCTCTGAGATCGGCAGTGAAGGACGCAACTTCCAGTTCGCGCACCACCTGATCCTGTTTGACCTGCCAGAGAACCCGGATCTGCTTGAGCAGCGGATTGGGCGACTCGACCGAATCGGTCAAAAGGCCCCGGTTGAATTGCACACCCCCTATTTCGAGGGGAGTGCCCAGGAAGTGCTACTGCGCTGGTATCACGAGGGACTCAACGCCTTCGGTCATACCTGTCAATCCGGCCAGACCCTTCTCGAACAGCTTAGACCTGCATTGCATCAAGCCTTTGAAGATGGCAACAGCGACCCCGAATCCCTGGAACTACTCCTCAAGACAACCCGGGAACAGCACCTAAAGGTCACCGAATCACTGAAACAGGGGCGCGATCATCTGCTTGAGTTGAACTCCTGCCGTGATCAGGAGGCCGCTGAACTGGTGGCACAACTTTCCATTGCCGATACGACCCGCCTGTTAGACGGCTACATGGACCGCCTGTTTAATATCTATGGTGTGGAAACTGAACCCCACTCCCACCACAGCCTGGTAATCAGGCCGGGACAGCATATGCTGACCGACCACTTTCCACACTTACCAAGCGACGGACTGACCGTAACCTTTGACCGAGCCACCGCCCTGACTCACGAAGAGCGGCACTACCTCACCTGGGAACACCCCATGGTACTGGATGCGATGGATCTGGTGGTGGAGAGCGGACTTGGCAACGCAACAGCAACCGGTATTCGTCACCCTCAGATACCCGCCGGCAGCATGGCGCTGGAGCTGATTTTTGTACTGGAGTGCCCGGCCCCCAAACTGTTACAAGCGGGACGATTTCTGCCGCCCACGGTATTGCGCATTCTAATCGACCAATCACTCAAAGAACGCGCTAGCATGATCGATCTCAGCACACTGACCGATGCCCTGACACCACTCCCCAAGAGCGTGATACAGAAGATTGTCACGCCGTTGCGCCCTCGTATTCAGGCGATGATCACAACCGGCGAACAGTTGGCAGACAAACAGGCCCGACCCATTTTGAGGGCGGCCATTGAGTCAATGCATCACTTCTATTCGGAAGAACAGTCACGCCTGCAGGCACTGAGCAAAGTCAATCCCCATGTGCAGCAGCGTGATATTGATCAGCTGGTAACTATCGAAGGATCACTGCGCCAGCATCTGGACTCATCAAGAGTTCGATTGGACAGCATTCGATTGGCTATCGGTATTTGATACGCCATGTTGATCGAGTAGTAACTTACCCCGGCTATCACAGAGCGGCTCTGGCCGGGCAATACCGTACCCCTGCGCATAGTCCACACCAATCTCGCGCAGCCGATCAAGCGCCTGATCCGTCTCAACGAACTCGGCAATCGTCTTTAAGCCCATCACCTGCCCAATCTGATGGATCGCCTGAACCATGGCGTGATCAATGGGATCATCAACAATATCCCGAACAAAGGCCCCGTCAATCTTCAGGTAATCGACCGGCAGGTTCTTCAGATAAGCAAAGGAGGAGAGGCCGCTACCGAAATCATCCAGTGAGAAGCGGCAACCTGCCTTTTTGAGTGTGCGGATAAAATGGGTGGCCGATGAAAGATTGGCAATGGCCGCTGTTTCGGTAATCTCGAAACTGATCATGCCCGCCGGAATACGGTACTCGGACATTTTTTGACTAATAAAAAGCAAGGTATCTTCATCATTGACCGAACCACCCGATAAGTTGATGGCAAAACGAAACCCGCCCATCACCAGGGCCTCATAATCATTCTGAATCAAATTGAATACCTGCCGAACGACCCAGCGATCAATCCTCGGCATGAGACCAAATCGCTCTGCCGCAGGAATGAAGGCACCCGGCGGAACCAGATCACCGGACTCATCCAACATGCGGATCAGCACCTCATAATGACCGGATTGATCTGGTTGCGGCTCTACCGGCACAATGGCTTGCGCATAGAGCATGAATCGATCATCTTCCAGGGCACTGTGTATGCGACTGACCCAGCGCATCTCGCCCTGTCGCTGGGCTGCCTCGCCCGCGTTGGAACGATAGAGGTGAACCTGATTGCGACCACCATCTTTGGCTGCATAGCAGGCGGTATCTGCCGCACTCAGCACCCGCTCTACACTTTCACTTTCCGCCGTGATGGTGACTACTCCAATACTGACGCCAATCACGAATGACTTCTCTTCCCAGCCAAAACGAAAATCCATAATGGATTGGCGCATCTGATTGGCGATACGTTGTGCCACCGCCTCTGAACAGTCGGAGAGCAGTACACCGAACTCATCACCCCCGAGACGGGCCAAGGTATCATCTGCCCGAACATGATTCGATAGCTTGGAGGCAATCTGCCTGAGCAATTCATCACCCGCCACATGTCCACAGGTATCATTCACAATCTTGAACTGATCAAGATCGAGATAGAGCATGCTGTGCATCAGGCCGGTTTCACGGGCATCCTGTAATAACTCGTCCAGCTTACTGTCAAAACTACCGCGATTGTACAAGCCGGTTAATGTGTCATGCGAGGCCTGCCAACTCACCTGAGCCGCCAATCGCCGCGCCTGGCTGACATCACGGAATACAACAACCACACCATGGATCTGTTGCCGCTCATCCCTGATCGGGGCCACAGACTCTTCGACCGCAACACCGACGCCGTAGCGATGAATCAGCTCTAACTCCAGACGCTGGACTTTGGGCAGTCGTCCTGTTTGCAGACAGGCATCAATGGCCTTCATGAGTGAAGCGCCCTCTTCGCCTGCCACATGAAACACCCGGGCCAGTGGTAGCTGAAGTGCCTCGCTCAAACGCCATCCCGTCAGTTTCTCAGCCACGACATTCATGTAACTGATATTACCGTTGATATCCGTTGTAATAACGGCATCTGCTATGGAAGAGAGAATAGAGCGGGTCTGTAAGTCGCCATCCTGGTGTGATGTTGGTTGCGTCGCATCAGCAGTAGCCAGTGAGGTTTCGCCTCCCTGGTCAAAAACCTGAACCAATACATGCTGATGTCGTTCCTGCAGCGGCTTGACCACAACCAACACTGAATCTGTTGAGCGCTTTTCCAGACCAGGAATATGGCCCACTGTATTGGGCAGCAACGTCATATCACCCACTGTCTGAGCGGCCATTATTGCGCGCTCCAGTGGCGATCCCGGTAGTGCCTTCAGCACATCGGCAACCCGGCTACCGATCGCTGACAGGGCCGCCACACCTGTGGCAGCCGCCATCCACTGATTCCAGTGAACAATCGCCCCCTCGGCTCCCACGACAAAAAGCCCTACACTACAGTGATCCAAAATAGCCGGCGCAAGCCCTCTTTCACTGTTTGTTATTTTGACTACCATCAACCACTCTGTCGTGTTGCCTGCCTAGTAAGCAAAAAGAACCGTGCAACGGGCATCTCTAATGTCCGTCCCATACGGCCAAATCGTTCATTTAGACACGATCTCATCGTGCCACACAGGTTAGCGACTGCAGCACCGACTTCTTTAACACCCTAATATACAAGCGCAATTAGTCGACGACAGGAGACCATCAAACGCCAGATTAGCCGTTTGGCAGTGAAATTCCGGTGAGCTTTTTATACAGGGAGACCGCATAGGAGTCGGTCATACCGGCGACAAAATCCGTCAGCCTCAGCAGGCGTGTGTAGGTATTTGGGGAGGGAATCCGATCGGGTCCGATAAACTGCTCCGGTATCAGACGGGAGATCATCTTACTTTTAGCCGAGGCCTGTTGGCCTTGTTCGGCAATATCATCCAGCACCTGAATAAACCGTTCCAGCAGGTCACCGATCACCTGAAACCCCGCTGCCTGTATCTCGACCACCTCTGTGGCCTGATAAATTCGCGCCATGGCCACCTCTATCAGCCGATCCATCTCTGCACGCTTGGGGAATTGATTCAGCAACGGCTCATCAAACTGGCCCGCCAAAATCATGGCCTCATTATCCAGAAAACAGTCCATGGCCTGGGTGATGGCCTCGTTAATCACCTTGGCCCGAAGGAATTCAACCTTACCTTTGCTGTCCCTGATACCCTGCATACGCAGCCGTTGTCTATCCGGTTCCTGCAGAATATTGAGATAAAGATCCATCACCTCATCAAAGGTGAAATAACCCAGTCGAAAGCCATCTTCGATATCAATCACGCGATAGCTGATGTCATCGGCCGCCTCAACCAGAAAAGCCAGGGGATGACGGCACCAAACAGCGCGGGAACCATCACGCCGAATCAATCCCACCTGCTCAGCCACCGTGCCGAAGACCTCCCGATCCTCCGCAAAAAAGCCCTGCTTTTTGGCACTGACGCCCGGATATCGACCACCGCCAAGACAGGACTCACGGGGATATTTTGTGAAGGCCGCCAGGGTGGCACAGGTCAATTGCAAGCCACCGGCATTATCCGGGTTCTGCAGCCGGGTGAGAATCCTGAACCCCTGCGCATTACCTTCAAACCGTGTGAAATCTTCTCGCTCACTGTCCTGCAGCACATCCACTCGTCGACGGCCATAGGGGGCCTCTTCCGCCCAACTTCTAAAGGCGTCCTCACCAGAATGACCAAAAGGCGGGTTGCCAATATCGTGCGCCAGACAAGCCGCCGCACAGATATCGCCAAAATCCGAGGCCTCATAGCCATCCAGGCTTCGACGCGCGATGACCTTTTCACCGACCTGTGTCCCCAGTGAACGACCGATACTGGAGGCCTCCAGACTGTGGGTCAGGCGGGTACGGATATAGTCCACCCGGGAAAGGGGAAACACCTGGGTCTTATCCTGCATGCGCCGAAAGGCCGACGAAAAGACAATCCGGTCAAAATCCCGTTGAAAATCGGTTCGCGCCGTCGTTCCACCATTGAGCTGGTCACTCCCCAGGCGTCCCCGGGAGAGCAGTTGATTCCAATGCATGGTCATAGCGTACTCCGTATAGAGACCTTTCAATCAAGCGTTTTGCCGCCTGCCATCCTACCAGAACAGCCGACCTGACCCTATTCCCGCGTAACAGTGGATGTCACTTAATGACTGGCTTATGCTCACTCCAGTAAACGCTAAAAATTGAGGGTGCGAAGCCTATCTCGGTAAAACAGGAGAATAACAGAAAGTACTTAAATTGCAGTACGTTAGCAACTCAGACTTGCCTGATTAACCTAAACTGAGTAGGCTTGTCGCCCTTACATCTATTTCAACCCGGAAAGACAGGTACACCAGATGATCGCCCTAAGCTATGAAAACGCCCGTTTTAACATGGTTGAGCAACAAGTTCGCCCTTGGGAAGTGCTCGATGCCGACGTCCTGAGTCTGGTCGGTAGCATGCCGCGAGAGCTGTTTGTACCGGAGCAGTACAAGGGGCTCGCCTACGCCGACATTGAAGTCCCCCTGGGTGACGGCGAGAAGATGATGTTCCCCCGGGTAGAGGGCCGCCTTCTGCAAGCCTTAAACATCAAAGAGACCGATAACATCCTTGAAGTGGGTAGCGGAAGTGGCTATCTGACGGCCTGCCTGGCAAAAATGGGCAACGCGGTGACCAGCCAGGATATCAACCCGGCCTTCACCGAAATGGCCAGAGCCAATCTAGCGGCCGCCAGTATTAATAACGTACAGCTGCGCACGGCAGACAGCCTGAGTGATGAGATAGAAAGTGGCCGTTATGAGGCCATCGCCATCACCGGCTCACTGCCAGAGATGCCTGAAAAGTTCAAACAGCGACTGACCATCGGCGGACGGCTCTTCGTGATCGTTGGATCAAGCCCGGTTATGACAGCCTATCTGGTCACCCGTACAGACGAAAACAGCTGGCAGACCGAAGCGCTCTTTGAAACCGATGTCGAGCCTCTGAAGAACGCACCGGTCGTGAGAAAATTTGAGTTTTAAAAAAACAAACTGAACACAAAAAAGGGTGCCCGCATTGCGGCACCCTTTTTTTATATCTACTTTTTTTGTTTACTTTTTCACTACCTCACCAATCAGAATATTCTCCCTATTGGCCTCGACGGTCTTCTGCCCGATCCCTTTCACCATGACAAGGTCATCAGCCGTCTTGAATAAACCATGTTCCAACCGATAAGCAACAATCGCGGCGGCCTTGGATTCACCGACCCCCTTTAGCTCGGTCGCGATCTCCTCCGCAGTGGCTGAGTTGATGTTAACCTGCGCGGCAAAGCTGCCTACCGATGTCATCAGCAGCGCAGCCAGACAGAGCCATTTGGAAAGTTTCATAGTTACACTCCTTGTGTTGGTACAGTCCTAAAAAAGAGTGGCTATCCTAATTTTTATTCTCTCTGTTACATAGGGAAAAATGCGCAGAACCGAGTAAGATTTATCTGATCAGAATTAAAAGACCCCCCCGTACCTCTACCTGTCCACCAAGTACGCCTGCAGAATATCGAACAGCCTGCCCAACGCCCCCTTATTGGCCTCAACAACATGCAGCGCACGCTCCCCATACTGTGCACGCAAGTTGGCATCTGACAGCCAGTCAACCACCCAATCCGCCAAGTCACTGCTATTTGTTACCTCGACAGCCGCCCCTTCGGCCAGCAACATCCGACTGACCATGGCAAAATTGAACATGTGCGGCCCAAACACCACAGGCAGTCCAAGGGCTGCCGGCTCCAGCACATTATGGCCTCCGGTCGGCACCAGACTCCCCCCCACAAAAGCCACGTCGGCTGCCGCTAAAAACAGGGGCAACTCACCCATGGTGTCACCCAGAAAAACAGCCGTCTCCTCGTGGCACAGATCATTCGTCGAGCGCCGCGCACAACTAAAGCCTTCGCGCTGACACAGCAGGGCCACCTTATCAAAACGTTCCGGATGACGAGGAACGATAACCAGCAATGCCTGTGGCAGCTTTTCCAACACCAAACGATGCGCCGCCAACACCTGCTCATCTTCACCCTCACGGGTACTGGCAGCCACCCAGACCGGCCGACCACCCCAGGTACGACGAAGCGATTCAGCCTGCTCGCGCACCATGGCTGGGACGCGCACATCGAATTTGATACTACCCGTTACCCGGACACGATCAGACTTCACACCCAACCCCAGAAAGCGCTCAGCATCAGCCGGGGATTGCGCAGCAACCAGGCCGATACGACCGAATGTCTGACGTGAAAAGGCACCCAGTCGCGCATACCCTTTGGCGGATCGCTCCGACAGCCGGGCATTCGCAAGGATCGTCGGAATAGATTGCCGTTCACACTCCGCCAACAGGTTGGGCCACACTTCGGTCTCCATCATCACTAAAAGCTTTGGCCGAACTGCCTTGAGAAAGCCATTGACCGCGAACGGCAAATCATAAGGAAAGTAGAGATGAGTAACCGAATCACCAAACAGTTTATGAACCCGATCGGCCCCGGTCGGTGTCGTGGTCGTAATAACGATAGCCAAGCCAGGGAACCTTTCCTGCAACTGCTTTACCAGTGGCTCGGCGGCCTGAGTTTCACCTACAGAGACGGAGTGAATCCAGAGGCCGTTTTTAACCTGCTGTTCAGCTAGCCAGCCAAAACGCTCGGGGATCCTATTTCGATAGGCAGGATTTTTTAGGCTTCGCCAGTAGAGGCGTAAAATAGCGAGCGGGAGGGAAAGATATAGAATTAGAGTGTATAGCGGTCTCATAGGATTGCTAAGATAGCAAACATACCTCGGGTAAATCTACAGCGGAGAGAGCAGCCAATTAAAGTGGTTTGAGTACCATGCTCATTAAAAATCAAGTCTGCCCAAGGTCACCACCTTTTGTTATACCCTAGATTGTCTCTGCCTGCTGCTCAAGATAAACCCAGTCAACAATACTCTCACTAGGCTGATAACCCGATACAAGCTGCTCCAACATGGCTCGAATAACATCGATATCATTCACATCCAGGGCTATCAGTAGTGTATCAAGTTTTTTCTCTAGATCATGCCAAGGTATATAATCGTCATGGGCCTTCATGATTCTTGGATGTGACGTTGGCTCGGGATTGTCACCAATCAAAAGCTCTTCAAAGAGTTTTTCGCCAGGCCGTAATCCTGTGATCTCAATACCAACATCACCGTCAGGATTAGAGTCATCTTGTACCGTCAAACCGGACAACTCCACCATTCGACGAGCAAGGTCCATAATTTTTACAGGCTGCCCCATATCCAACACAAATACATCCCCACCTTTCGCCATCGCACTGGCTTGAATGACCAACTGTGCAGCCTCAGGGATAGTCATAAAGTAACGAGTAATTTCAGAATGGGTTAATGTAATGGGACCACCATCTCTAATCTGCTGTCGAAATTTCGGAACAACCGATCCTGAAGAACCGAGAACATTCCCAAATCTGACCATCGAGAATTTAGTATGATGCGATTCGGCAGCCAATGCTTGTAAAACTATCTCTGCGAGGCGCTTGCTGGCACCCATAATATTGGTGGGGCGTACGGCTTTATCAGTACTAATCAGTACAAAATCAGCCACCCCCTGCTCCATCGCTGCCCTGGCAGCCGAAAGAGTACCAAACACATTATTCCGGACGCCCTCAGCCGGATTATGCTCCACCAAAGGGACATGCTTATAGGCCGCTGCGTGATATACAGTGTGAGGTTTCCAGGTTGATATAATCTCTCGCATACGCTCCATATTACTGACGGAAGCCAGTAAGGGAATCAATTGAACATTACTCTCTTTGCCACATAAACTTTCAATCTCAGCATGTACGACATAGAGTGCATACTCACTTAACTCAACCAATAGTAAACGTGAAGGTCTGAGCTTTACAATCTGCCGACAAAGCTCACTACCTATAGACCCCCCTGCTCCAGTTACCAGGATGATCTTCCCTGTAATATTTTTATTCAAGAGAATATGATTTGGAGCAACTGGCTCTCGTCCAAGCAAATCATCAATATCCAACTCATGTAGATCAGAGGTGGTAACTTTACCCTGCGTTAAATCCCCTAAACTGGGCAGCGTTCGAACTGCCACATGGTAATTCAGCATTTCCTCAAGTATCTGATTGCGACGCTTTCGTTGAACAGAGGGCAATGCGAGCAATACATCCGTTACTCCCCTTGTCTCTATCAATCCCTGTAAATCATCAAGGCTATAGACTGGGAGACCATTCAACACATGCCCGTGCAACCGATCATCATCATCAAGGAACCCTGTTACACGAAGATCCATACTATTGGACATGGCCGAAGCCAATTGTCGCCCAGATGCACCTGCCCCATAGATCAAGGCCTTTGGAAGTGCTGCAATTTTAAGTTGGCTCTGATACATGCCACCCAGCCAATAACGCGCTAGAGCACGAGATCCACCTACAGCAAAAAGCAGCAAGAGTGGCTGAATTATACCAATTGTTCGCGGTATTCCTGGTATACCTATTGCCGTGAAAACCGATGCATAGACTAGACCATAAATAGCTATTGCACGCGTCACGGTGACTAGCGCGGGCCAGCCAGAGTACCTGAATATAGCCCTATATAATCCAGAAATTATAAATATTGGCAGTGCAACCCCTAATGAAACTGCAACAGTTAAGAAAGGCTTACCTACTAACGATACAAACTCCCCTAATCGAAGATAGTATGCAAACCAGACTGTCAAAACACAGAGAGAAGCATCGACCACCAACGCAATAATTCGTTTTGCATATCGCGGCATTGCCAACACTGGCTGTGCAGTACGCTTATGAAAACTTTCCATCATTAAATATCACCTGTAGGAACAGCCTACGCAGCTAGACAATCGAAACCACAATAGTAAATGGAATTACGAACTTAACACCGATATAAAAAAACCAGATAGAAAAATAGTTCATTATCTTGGATTCAAGTAACAAGTCCAATTTGAGTATGCGGCAAGTAAATCGGGTCACTGCTGAGGCTGTAGATTAGATTGTGTATCTGCTTATCATTAACCCCTAAAGGGAGATAAGCCAGATGAATAGAAACGATAATAATACGGCCTTGCTTCATAAAGTCTTCAATAGCAGCCCTTGCTTAAAAACTCAGGATTACTGACCACATCAAACCCATAGGTTACTTGGCGCTTTGCAAGCTCATCAGAAATGACCTTTCTTACCTTATCCGCGATATCCACGGGAACAGTGGACTTGCCTAAAAAACCACAGCACAATGGTTGAGGTTAGCACCAATCTCACGAGCCGCAGCCAGCACATATTGTAGATCCGCAGAGCCATCTTCTCCAGGCGGAGTACTAAAAGCAATGATATATATCCCAGTGCAACTCTGATTGATTCCAGAGTTGCCTTAAGACTATCTACTAGAAGTGGGGTCTGTATAACTGATTTTCCGCAGGGTTTTCGGGACGATCTTGACAATCCAAAACAAAGACACCTCCGATGAAATTGACTCGATCCACTTTAGAAAAAAACGGCTACCAACAAATCAACTTTAGCTATCTTCCTTTTGGTTACGCATCAACACAACTAAAAAACTCAGAAACAGCCCAAACACAAAACTCAGTATCAAAAGCAGACTTTTCCTTGGCTTCATTGGCTCCACAGGCTCAACAGCCGGCTGATCAACAACAACAAGCTTCATCTTCGCAAGATCAATATTCAGGTTGCGTAAACGTGCCGTTTCTTCATGTAAAGTCGCCTGCCCCTCAAAAAACAATAGATCATTTTCACGCTGATTAAGGGTTTCAATGGACCTATTGTGCTCCAGTAGACGTAATTCTTTCTGAATTTCAGGAATTCTCGGCTCGGCAAAATCATCTGAACGTCGATTGAGCAGCACATCACGTTCCGTCTCCAGTACCTTACTGCCAAAAAAGTAGAGCGGAATAGTTTGATTATTGACCTCAGCTTTAAAACTATTGCCTTGTAAAACTTTACCATTATCGCTCAAAGCTGATGGGGTCGTGGGCTTTTCGATCCCCAATGTCGTGGCAATCGCAATCGCCTCGTTCAATTTTTCGATGCGATTCATTCTCTCTGTTTTGATCTTTTCTCTGAGTGCCTTCAACTCATCTTGTAAAGTCATTTTTTTAAGACTATCAGCCTCAAGAAGATTGGCAATTCGCGCCTCTTTCTCAGCTTCATACTTAGCGCGCATAGCAATAGTTTTCAACTCAAGCCGACTCAAGCGATTTTTGATGAACACTTTGAAATCACTTGAAATTATTTCACGTTCTGTACGAATAGCAGCCTCAACCAACCCGTTAACAATGGCTGCTCCGTCAACCCCTTCAGGGTAGGTCAACTGAATTCCTATATACGGACTCAGCCCCAACTCTTTTTTATGGTCTGGTTGCAATATTTTGAAAGCCACTTTACTGAAGGCTTCAAATTTCCGCTCCATGCCATTCTGTTCATCATTGATTGAGCCAAACAATTTCTGATTAGCGCGATAAAACTTCAAACGCAGGTCATGCGACTCTAACGCCGCTCCGACACGCTGCAACGCTTGTTCGGGATTTAAATCATAAAGACCGGTGCCATTTAAGGCATCAAACGCTTTAACCGGCGCAAGGCGCAATACGCTTTGGGCCTGGTAAATGGGCGTGGCAAAAAAGAGGTAAACGGTTGCGCTCACTGTGCACAATAGGATCACTGCAAAAATCGTGTTTTTATGCGACCACAGCAGTTTGATTAGTTTGCCAAGACTAATTTCATCCTCTATCAGGTCACCTTCACCATATACTTTGTTTTCTTTATTATTCATTCCAAGAACCAATCAGATTCAACAAGTAGTTTGCATCTAAAAAACGAGTAGGGAGGTATCAATCACAAATAATCGGCAGCTTGCCGTCTTCTACCTCAAGTTTGGTGTCCGCGAGCTGTGGCCGTGATTAATTCAAACTGAACCAGGAGTCCGTGAAGCTACTTCATGAGTAGTCCGCAATCAATGCCCCTTACTTTTATGCACAGGCAGGCTACCGCATGGCCTAGTGTATGCACACTACGCAGTTTTACACAGCGACCCTGATAAATTTAAACAACAGATTAACTATGACTTATGGACCCACATACTAACCGATGACTCTTCTTACGCACAATATTTAATGGGAATTTAAATTTCGATCTGAACCTCCTTGGGAAATCAACGTCAGATTTCATTTAAGGATTTTAAATATGCCTCCTGATCAATCCAATCGACATGAAAAAATCGATTATTTAATTGATCTTTGTCGACATTTTAAAGACAATGGCACCCGACTGAACTACTGACATGGAATGGATACCCTGATAATGACCAATCAGCCGGCTTGGCACCTGATACACACAAAACCCCGACAGGAAAGGATCGCACGTGCGCAGCTCTCAATGCAGGGCTTTACTACTTACCTTCCTTTAATCAAGCAGTTGATACCAGACAACTCGACCGTCTTCCCTCTGTTCCCCCGCTACTTGTTTATTCGCCTGACTGCCGGACTGGACGACTGGACTCCCATTCGATCAACTAGAGGAGTCAGTTCACTGGTTCGTATCGGCATGAATCCGGCAATAATCTCCGATCAACTGGTTAGTGCGATTAGGGAACGGGAGGCTGCGGACGGTCTGCACACGCTCCCGACAAAAAACTTCAGTAACGGAGACAGGGTTAGATTAGTCAGTGGGCCTCTTGCCGAATATGAGGCTATCTTCAGCGAGAAACGTGCGGAAAACCGGGCAATCATCTTACTCAACCTTATCGGCAAACAAAATAAGATTGAGGTTCCTATCGATAACCTTAAAACTAGCAGTTAATCACACCCGACCTACCAAAGCATGCTAAAAGTAAAGGATCAATCTTTTTTGATCTATTAGCTCGCTAAGCACATCGACAGGCCAATTGGGGATTAACCGAATAATTTCCGGCATTTTCAATCACAAACAAATACTTACAGAAAATCCAGTGTATGCCACATAGGTTTTCGGTTATCATTGTCTCAGCAATCATCCAAACCATTTCCCTCCTTAACACAGATACTTGATATAAAGCCGCCATAGCAAAACTGTTTATCAAATGACATCCCTCACCCAGTACAAAAGACTCCTGCAATACGTCCGCCCCCACTGGCGTGTCTTTCTGGTCTCTATCCTGGGGACGATTGTATTGGCGGCGACCCAGCCTGCTATGCCCTATCTGATGAAGCCTTTGCTGGATGGCAGTTTTGTCGAAAAAGATCCACAAATGATCATTCTGGTTCCGCTGCTTCTGATTGGCCTCGCACTGGTTCAGGCTGTAGCCACCCTGATCAGCTCAGTTGCCATGGAGTCCGTAGCCACACGGGTGGTCTTCAACCTCCGGGAGCTGATGCTGCAGAAGCTGCTGGTGATGCCGACCCGCTTTTATGACAACAACTCGGCCGGCGTGGTGTTGTCAAAAGTGACCTTTAATGTGGAGCAGCTCACAAGTTCGGCCTCCTATGTCATCGTCACTCTGATCAGGGACTCCCTCGCCATTATGGGCCTGCTTGGCCTGATGCTCTACCTCAACTGGAAACT
>JAPHUG010000070.1 GCA_026197195.1 Sedimenticola sp. | reverse complement strand
TATCTCACATTCATTAATAGGAATTGTGCTGGCATACAATGGCTTTGGCTTTGAAAGCCTTGCATGGGCTTCAGTAGGTAGCGCCTTGACAACCCTAATTGTAGGCGTAATTAATAAACCAAACGAATCTGAATTCAGGCCATCTTTCAAAGAATTTAAACGAATATTTTCATTTGGTGCATTTTCTAGTACATCATCATTAATATCTGAAATTGGATTAAACGCACCGGACCTTACCATCAGTCATAATCTTGGATTCTCTTTTTTAGGTTACTATAGTCGTGCTATCGGGCTTGTTTCTATATTCAACTACACAGTTTCGGCAGCTATTAACCCAGTTATATTGCCGACTTTTTCGAAATATTTAAGAGACAATCAACCACTAAAAGCACCTTACTTAACTGCAGTTAGTTATATGTCAGTAATCGCATGGACGTTTTTTTTGTTCCTGGCAGTTATGGCTTTTCCAATAACTAGAGTGCTTTATGGTGATCAATGGGACGACTCAATTCCAGCAGCCCAAATATTATGCTTCGCATTTATGTTTCAAGCAGTATTTTCATTTGCTGAGAGTGCCATGATCTCACTTGGCATGATTAAACTTAACTTAATTATTCAGATAGCATTGCAATTACCACGGTTAATTTTAACTATCATCGCTTCGCTTTATAGCATCGAACATGTAGCCTTGGTTCAAGTGGCATTTTATATTTTTTCATTTATTACTTATCATTTTTGTTTGCATAAAAGAATCAACATAACAATGTTAGATTTATTGAATAACACTTATAAAAGCATACTTATTGCGATAGTATCAAACGGTATGACCCTAATTATTCTGTCTTATTTAGATATTGAAAACATATTATTATTAGTTACCTTGGCCATAATTAGTTGTTTATCTTTCTTCATTATGGCAATTAAAGCCACACAACACCCCGTATATAATGAGTTAAGTAAATTAAGGAGTTAGCGAAATAATCGGAGAAAAGACTCTGCACGAAGGAATCATCAATTTTAAAACGTGCCGAAGCGTATCCGAACAGTGATTAGTAAGTACTCTGTTTACAATCCTCTCAATAATATATGAGAGGTCAAATCCATGTAACTGCTTATGATGCTTTATATACAGCACTTATTAGACAAACACTGAATTTAATAAGCAACTAATTATGCTTCTAGAAAGGAAGATTAAGTAATGTGGAATTACTTCAAAAAGTTAGCCAAATTGATGACTAAGAAAACATTCACAATGTTACCTTCAGGTGTTAGAGAAATATTATTTAATGCATATATAGAAATGAACGGAACATCTCATATATTCCAACTATTAGCAAATTTAAATAATGTAGCACGTGTTGTTATTCGTGGTAATTACGGTGATATAACCGGCTCACCAAATGATCAGGCTATACTATTAAAGTATGCACAAAATGGGAAATGGGCTGATCGAACGAATGAGATAATTTCAGAATTTTTTAAGAGAAATAATACGGAGGGGACTTATATAGACATTGGAGCAAACATTGGCTTGACTACAATTCCAGTCTCAATAATGCACAATGTTGTGTGTTATTGTTTCGAGCCTGATCCTACAAATTTTTCTTATTTACAAGAAAACATTAAGAACAATTGTACGGAGGATAATGTAAAAGCATTTAATCTTGCTATATACAATGAAGAAGTCGAATTATCTTTTGAGAAGTCCCCAATTAACTTTGGTGATTATCGAATAAGATTAGGTGAAGATATTTCATCATTTGGCGAAAATTTATGGGAAACAATTATAGTACCGGCAATGCCCTTAAAAAATATAATAACTGATATCAAAAAACCACTAGTAGTAAAAATTGATACCCAAGGTGCAGAACCATACGTAATTTTGGGAGGTGGCAATATTCTCTCAAACGCTGACTTAGTTATTTTTGAATTTTCCCCATATATGATGAAGAGAATGGGAAGCGATCCAGAGATAGTCTTAAATTTTGTTAATTCATTTCCTTATGTAGCTATCGCAAATGGTGAAAACTCACCTGTTCAATCGTATTTATCAGGAAAAGAAGCCGTGCTAATCCTTAGGGAGTTTTTTGATAATTCTATTAAACAAGCGAATAGTAATTATTGCGATGTTATTTGTAGTTTAAGTGAATGTAAATAGGTATGTCGAAAAATGAAAAAAATAATGGGTTAGTGTATATGTACATTCCTTGGACTTTCGATAGATTAGGTGGGGTTGATATCATAGTTGATAGTATATATTCATCATTTGTAAAAGATGGTATCAATGTGCGAATTGCAGAGCAAACGTGGGAAAACTATAAAACAAAAAATGATGACGCTGGGCGCCAGTTTGTTGGGGTCAATTTCCCTACTTATATAAATAACTGCAACGTATTTGCTAAGGTAAGAAATCTATTGTCTTATATTAAATATTTCACAATATCATTATATTCATTACACGCAAATAATGTAAAAGTTATAAACGCACATTTCCCAACTAAGGCATTATTTTCTGTTAGTTTATTTAAATATTTAAAACTTTGGAATGGTCGATTAATTCTCTCTTTTCATGGGTCAGATATTAATGATTTATGTGCTCATGATCGGGTTTGGAAATTCATTCTTAATAACTCGGATAATATAACTACATGTTCGTATGCACTTAAAGATAAGTTTAAGAACAATCTAAAATGTTCTAATTATGCAATAACTGTCATTCAGAACGGCGTAGATATTAACTATTTAAGAAAATGCAGCGATAATAAGAAACTGGCAGTAAATAATAAAAAAGACTATATAGTTTGCTTGGCTAATTTTGTACCACACAAGGGACAAGATACAATAATTAAAGCATTCGCACAGGTGCTAAATATTTTCCCAGATATAAAATTAGTTCTTGCCGGAGGAAAAGATAACGGTACTTGGTTAGAAATACTACAAAATATGTCCGATGATCTAGGTATTTCTGATTCCGTAAGTTTTCAATTAAATGTCCCACATGAACATGTACCTAATCTATTAAAGAATGCACGATTATTAGTGCTAACATCAATATTTGAATCTTTTGGGTTAGTTATTGCTGAGGCAGGCGCCCTTAGAACACCAGTGGTAGCTTCAAATATAGGGGGAATACCTGAGATAATAAGCTCAGATGAGTATGGACTACTAGTGCCAGTTGGCGATGTAAGTAAAACGGCAGACGCAATTTGCAGTCTACTTCTAGATGAGGATAAATGTGAAAGACTAAGCGCAAACCTGTTTGCTAGAATTAGAAATAAATTCACTGTAGAAGGGATGGTCGCTAGATATAAAAATATCATTATCAATTAAAGCTCAGTTAATCTTTTCTTTAATTCGCACTAACACCTTTTCTCCCTCTAATGAAAGCGGGTGTTTATAGTAAACAATTATGAGCAACCAAATAAAGAAAGCAACTAGGGAAGATATAATCCATGAAGTCAAATCATTTTGATCAAACTGTGACTTGACGAATAACATGGACGATACTAGTACTATAGCAGGCGCTAGCGACCTTGTTGTTGTGGCTAATATTTTAAATGGTGAAATATAATAGTGCAAAAAATATAAAATAATCATTGAATTAATAAATGAAGAAAGTACCATTCCGATAGCAACACCCCTTACTCCCCAAAAAACGCCAACAACAACGCCTGTGATTGATATTCCTCTTGATAATATAGTTAAAATAGTCTGCCTTTTAATATGCCCATGGCCAATAATTAAACTAGATGATAGGTAATTAGGTATTTCTATTGCCATTTGTAAACACAGAAGCCGTACTAGCGGTACTGCTTCATTCCACTGATCTCCAAATAAATAATATACGACAACATCTGCAGCTATAATAAGCCACCCGAAAAATGCCATTCCCGCGCCAGTTACAAGGGCAACCGCATATAGGTAACCTTTTTCAATATCATTTCCAGACCTCACCCTATCAGCGATTAAAGGCATTGCAATTGACCATACTGCTTGCATCAATAGTCTATTAAATAATTCCGCAAGACCAACTGCCCTTTCAAATATTCCTACAGAATCCATTCCTACAAATTTTCCTAAAAAAAGAGATGGTGAACGATCTTTAAATGTATCAAGAAAAGAGTTAAAAGTAGCTAACGAAGAGTAACGAAAAACTTGTAAAATACTTTTAAAACCAAGTGAGTATGATAAATTTGGTGGCTTCAAACAAATACACAAGACAGCAGTAATGATGCTTCCAATTAAAACCCCCCACCCGAGACTTAAATATGAGTATCCCTGATAAGCAAGAACAATCGTTGTTAATGTATTACCGAATGTTGCTGCAGTACTAATGATAGATAAGCGCCCAAATTCAAGATTTCTCCGCCATAAAGCATATGTAACAGCTCCGATGGGTAACAAAAAAAAATTTATACCGAAAATCAAAAGCAATGGTTTAACTTTAGGTTCTTGATAAAATTCAGCAGCTGCCTGTGCACCTAAGATAAGAAACAACCCTAATACGGCAGAAGAAATGACTAATATCGATTGTGCTGCTTTAATCTTGTCTTGAGTTAATTCTTTTTCCTGAATTAGATATTGCCCAATACCAAGGTCACGAAAAACTTGTGCGAGTATAGATACACTCATGGCCAGAGAAAAAACACCAAACTCGGAGGGAGTAAGAAGACGAGCGACTATCATACTCCCTACTAGCTGAATCAGTATTGATACATACTTTTCAGCTAACACAATGGCAAAGGTTATTCTTGTACTCAATGTCCGATTGCATCAGAAAAAAGGGATAATCGAGAGTAGGCATCTAGTATTTGCTTCTTTATAGAATCTGGTGAATAAAGTGATCTAACCTTGGTTCTGCCTGCACACACAAGTCTTTTTGAAAGTACCGGATTGGACAAAATAATATTACAAGCTTGTGCAAATTCAACTGCAGTATCAGCTAAAAGTAAATGCTCATTGTGTACTAAATCTAAGCCTTCAGCACCAATAGAAGTAGAAATAACACATCTGCCAAACCCAAGAGCCTCCAGTATTTTTATTCTTGTTCCTCCCCCCATTCTAAGCGGAACTATTAGTGCAACAGCATCTTTATATGCAAATCGTATATCCGTTGGATTTTCAAGAAGTGTTACTCTAGCTTGCTGACAGAGAAGAACAATATCAGATGGCGGCGACCTCCCTGCCACGACAAGTTGTACATCACTATTACGTAATTGGACGAGTTTCGGCCAAATTTCGCTAAAAAAATAGTAAAGTGCATCTTTATTTGGCTGATAACCTAGGGACCCAACAAAAACAAGGGTGTTTTTTGAAGTGTTACTATCTAATGCGTTAGTAAACCGGTAACCATTTGCTACTACTGATACCTTGGCGTTAGGATACTCCTCAAGAAAACCCTCCTTATCATTAACAGAACAAAGTAAAAGTTGGCCGCAATTATTAGATGCAAACTTTTCAATTTTGCATATGCGGTTTATCTCACGTTTATCCAGTAAATAGCGAAGATTTCCAAGTTTTTGTTTATTTGCAAATGCCGTACGTGTTGCTGCACGTGATTCGAAATCATCAACATCCAGAACAATTGATGATAAAGGCAATTTTAATAACGAACCTAATGAAACAGAAACATCCAGAAGACAAAGACGAAAACAATGTATTAAAGTGATTTGCAAGTCCGATTTAATATTCCGATAAATTAATGCTGCCAAGCTAGGTGGGTATTCTCGAATTAACCGGGCATTTGGCCGAAAATATTCTCTTACAAGAGAGAAATTTGAATCCATCTTAATTGGGGCAATATTTGCTACAAAGATAGTCTGAGAGCTGCTACATATATCTTTTATTTCGTCAGGTATATCTAAATTAGCATCATCAATGCTCAAAACAACTAGATGTACTTTAAACTCTGAGCTTAAGGCTTCGAGATTTAAACATGCTCGCATTGATGCACCATGCCCTTCCTTTCGTGGCACAACTGGCGACAAAAAAAGAATCTCTAGAGGGTTTTCACTTGTCATTTAAAACCAGACCTCTTCAATTATAATTAAGTGAACAGCCCAATATCGTTTAGTAGAATAATCATATTGTATTGATATTTTCGTAGTGAAATACATGCAGCCTTTTGTAATGCCGTTGCTTTGAATAATACGCTAACATGCTATCTCGTCAAACATAGCTTCTCTCACCGACGACTTACGCTTCGAAACAACTTTCTCAAGAACGATGATGCAACAACGCCGCTTATTATATCATGCCGTATGTACAACAGTAATCCAAATAGTGTTTTAGTATTAAACAACATAACTCCCCATCGCTCCTTCTTTTTAAAAGCCCAGTCCTTTTTATAACTATCCCCGCCTATCAAAAAATCTATCATCGATATTTTATCAACAGTAACTAACTCTTTTATTTTTTCATAGAACAACAAAGTCCCTACAGAATAGTCACGATACTCTTCACTGTGGGCAAGTTTAAATATTGACGCAATTCCATCTTTTACAAACCATATTTGCGCAGCACAAGGGTTTCCATTTAGACGCATGATACTAAGCCGTAACCAGCCATTTTCTGCAGCCCTCAGACTAAAATCCCGTATAAATTCGGGTATACCTTCTTGTTTTTTCCAGCTTTCATTATATATCTGTTCAAATTCATCTATTGCTTTTTCAACGTCTTCTGGTTTTTTTATGATTTCTATCTCATAACGCTCGAACTTACTTTGTACTTTTTTTAATTTTCTTTTGATTGTATTTCTTAATCGACTGGGCAACTCATTATAATAATCAGAGAAACTCTTGCCATTTAAACTTAATGTATAGTTATCAAATCGATAATAAGTGGCATAGGGGATCTTCAGTCTCCTGCAGGCTTCAATTATTAAACAATAAGACTGCCCCTCTCTATCCAGCGGTTCAATTATTAATTGACTCCATTTTTCACTGGACAGGATATTCGAGAATAATGAACAGTAGCGATCTTGCAACTTCTGTGTATCATTTTCCCCAAGTTCAATAACTTCGAAGAACGAAGTGTAGTAATTACCTATTGGTAATATACGGGTAGAAAACCATCGTCTTTCAAAAAGTAACGGTAATATGAGTGCATTTTCCTCCTGTTTATCATAGTGGTGCGCTATGACTGCAGTTTGCTCTTTTGTTTTTATATACTTTAGTAACGTTTCATACCAGGTATAGGTTTGCTCAAACCTTAAATGTGCACTGTTTTCACTCCATTGCTTTTGAATACGGGCAAACCCAGTGGTGTTACCCGGCACTATTTTAAAGAGATCAGAATCCATACTCGTTATTTATTGTAATTTAAGCATATTCTCAAAAAGAATTTGATGGGGTTCTTATCCCATGGTGTGAACCGTTGAAGAAAATACCGACTACTGTCTTTGTTTACACTTCCCCAATTAGTTGTAACCGCAGATTTAAATCCTAGTGCAGCAATCATATTTAAATGTTCAGCATGAAAATGTTTTCCATACTTACCATAGGGGTAGGCAAAATGCTCAATCGGCTTCTTTATTATCTCTTCAATGTACTCCTTCCCTCTTTTGACATCATTTTCGGCATCTGTAATTCCTATATAAGACAACATGGGGTGCCACATTGTATGTGAACCGATTGTCATTCTTGGTTCCTCTGAAAGTTTGACTAACTCTTCCGCAGTCAACATATTTCGTTTATCAAGTTCAGAACAACCTATGATTTTTCTAAGCTGCCTGATTGCCTTGTTCTGTTCATCAGGTGGTAACGTCTTGAACTTTGTTATCAGTTGATCTGAAACAGTATGCCGAACAGCTGAATCTGTGATTCTCTGCTTACCCATACCAAACACATTTAAGTCAATCTCTTCAGGCTCCGCGGAGTGGATTAGTTCATATACTGTATCATTCCACAACTCACCTCCTTGGACAGCGCTACCAACCACATAGAGGGTTGCTGGTAGATCATATTTTTTTAGTACCGGAAGAGCCTCATAATAGTTATTAGCATAACCGTCATCAAAGGTAATCACTACAGATCGGGGAGGAATCTTGCCTTGATCAAGATAAGCAAGCGCCTGGTCAATCGAGATCACATGAAACACCTTGCTTATGATTGCCATCTGCTGATCGAATTCGTCTCGAGTAATACAGTCTTCCCTTACTGGTTCATCGACAGACAACACCTGATGATAGATCAATATAGTAATCTTGTTCCTCATTCCGGCAGGCGAAATCAAATAAGTCATGAATCTTAGAAGACGCCAAAACCACTCTTTGTCTGAGCTGAATAATTCAGTTAACCCCATATAGCTATCCTGTTCATTAATCTTGTATTTTTGCCCAATAGAGTCACTTGATTTGTCATCATATACTGATAGACTCGTCTGTAAAGTCACGCAAAGTTTTATTATACCCCACAGACAAGTTAACTCGATGAAATGCCTCTTAATTTCAAGCTTTTTTCCCCCAATCAATGGTGGTTCAGCAGTCGTCTACGAAATGCTGTGCAAACACTCACCTGAAAGCTCAATCATGGTTCTTGCACCCAAAAGACATTGCGCAACCAACGAGCGGTTAGATTGGGAGGCCTATGATAGCAACTCAGGATTCAAAATTTTCAGGTTGAGCCTTCTTAGGCCACTTGTAATTGAGTCCAAGTCAAAACTGCAGTCTTTGCTCTTGACGCTTTTTTATGACCTTCCCCAGCGAATTAAGATTTTTGCTTATACATCGTGGCTTATTAAAAAGAATGATATAGATATTATCTGTATCGGTGAACTCAATTCACTTAGCTGGATTGGAAGAATTTGCAAGTTACTATACGGAACAAAGATTATTAGCTATATCCATGGAGAAGAAGTCACTACAGAAACAAACTACATAAGATACGGTAAAAATAGGGGCCACTATCTGAGAAATTCTGATGCCATTGTAGCAGTAAGCAAGTTTACCAAACAGTATCTAATTAATCGTTTTAACCTACAAGATTCTGATATTACATTAATACCAAATGGTGTTGACCTGAATAAGTTCAATCCAGGTATATTTCCTTCTGACTTGATAAAACGATATTGTCTAACTGGTAAATTCATACTCATTACTGTCGGTCGGTTGGTACCGCGAAAAGGTATGGACAACACAATTAAAGCACTCCCAATAATAATTAAATCTGTTCCAAATGTTCATTATTTGATTATTGGTATTGGCCCATATGAAGATCGGTTAAAACAGCTTGTCAATGATTACAATCTAAATGATTACGTTACATTTACTGGAAGGATTGATGAATCTGAACTGGTAGATCATTACAGATTATGTGATATTTTTATTATGGCAAACAGGACCATGCCGGATGGGGATACGGAAGGCTTTGGTCTTGTATTCCTTGAAGCTAATGCATGTGCAAAACCTGTCATTGGGGGAAAGGCTGGTGGTGCAGTAGAAGCAGTAAAGGATGGCTACAATGGCTTATCAGTTGACGCCTACAAGCCGGATGAAATCGCTAATGCAGTTGTATCTATCTACTCAGATAACAAACTAAGGACAAAACTTATAACTAACGGACTAGATTTTTCTAACAGATCGAGTTTCCACAATTGTGCCTCCCTGTTTAATGACCTCTGCCTGAAAATATCAAATGAAAAACAGTAAAAGAGTGCTAGTAGTTGCTGGGGAGTACCCTCCTTTAAAAACAATCGGGCGAATAAGAACAGCAAAATTTGTGGAACACATGCGCAAATTTGGATGGCAACCTTATGTACTAACAGTCAGCTATAAAGAGTCAGATGGAAATTATTTCAAAGAGTTAGTGGACGAAATTCCTGATGATGTGAAGGTATTCAGGGTTGAGAATGACACTTATGACGAACAGTTTATCCGGATTATAAAGCGGTTACTAAGTGGGATTACTTCACAGAATAACCACGTTACTACTTCTGACAATATTTCTCAAATCAACAGTACCAGTAAAATAAAGAATACAAAGGACAACCATATTAAGGACATCTTACTTAGACTATATAAGTCTTTCTTTAAACAGTGGGTCAATATTCCAGACGATTACATTATATGGAGTAATAGAGCCCATTATGAAGCGCTTACAATTATAAAAGAACACGATATTGATCTTATCTACACCAGCTTACCTCCTATCAGTGCCGCTATCACTGGTTATAAATTGAAACTTGCAACTAGCCTGCCCTGGATTGTTGATTATCGTGATTTATGGACAGGTGATGTACTTCGTGAATGGATTAACCCTCTAAGAAACAGATACGAAGTATATCTTGAGAAAAAACTGATCAAGAAAGCCGATGTAGTTATAGCCGTATCAGAACAAAAAACAGACTATCTTAAAAAACTACACACTTCGGCATCATGTCACTGGGCCACATTAACCAATGGGTATGACAAGGACGTATTTGAACCCCTATTGAAAGAACAAAATAAAGTCAAAGGTCATTCAGATACACTTAACTTCGTTTACACTGGACGACTTTTTAAAAATAGACGTGGCTATGCATTTGCAGAAGCACTGGGACAACTTTCCGAGGAACACCCTGAACTGATTAGAAAGGTATCAGTGCAAATTTACGGCGGTGTGTCCGAAGAGATCATGAAACGCTACGATGAAATATTAAAGCACTACAAGATAGAACACTTATATCATTTTCATGGTGATGTTTCCTACATGGAGGCGATGAAGGCCCAAGTCAATGCCGACTATTTACTTCTAATTGTAGACACTGGATTAACATCTGACGGTGTAATTCCAGGAAAGCTTTTTGAATACATAGCATCACAGCGACCTATATTCGCATTGTGTAATGAAGGCGCGACAAAAGATATCATTGAACGGGCAAACGCAGGTATTGTTGTACCTGTTGAATCTGTTAAAGAATGTAAAAAATCACTCTACAATCTTCTTCAAATAAATGTACCCGTCACCCCTTCATTTGATGTTCAGTATCTTGAACAATTTGATCGTAATAATATAAGCAAAAAACTAACACAACTGTTTGACCGAACTATAGCGTCTTACCAAGCTAACGACTAACCACTGGTCAGTGCCTTTTCGAATTTCATCTCACTAGATTTACTATTATGTAAATAATTCTTACAGCACACGATTAGTGCCAAAAGATGATAAGGCAAGTCCCAATAGGCCAAACCCAAAAATGCCCCCCCCGTCATATAGGCAATCAAGCTAACTTGTAACATTCTATTTAACTGGGCAACCCAAATATGTTCGGATGTTTTATTTTTCAATTCATTAGATTGCCTGATATTTTTTTTTGCCCCAAACCAGATATTAGCTAAAACTAGCAAAAACAGAATCAAGCCGGGATACCCCATCTCCCCCAGTACTTCAAAATATATGCTATGCACGTCATGAACATCTAATGGATTAGGTGCATAGATATTAAATACACCTTGCTGAAACATATTATATCCACCACCGGTCAATCGATCATTGGCCACATTTATTGCAACACTCCAGGCATTAATACGCCCCATTGCCGATGCATCTTGTTCGTATGTTTGAATCGATGCCATGCGGTCAAACCAAGATTGTGGCATCATAGGAAGTGCCGCTAAAATACAAACAAGTGCAAACAATGCGATAGGAAGCTTCGACCGGCTTTTAAACCACAAAAAAGTTCCCGACGCAATTAATGCCAATAGTGCTCCTCTGGAATGTGTTCCTAGTACTGAGGCAATAATTAAAAGCATTGAAATAATTATGAAACGCTTAACCCAGATATTCTCGTACTGCTGATACAAAAAATATCCTAAGGGCAAAACCATCAATAAAGCCAGGCCAAGCTCATTGTTCCCTTGAATAAATGAACCCGCGGGCCCCCATACAAGATATGAACCCGCAGTCATAATAGTAAAAGCGCCACCCTTTATCCCAAAAAAACCAATTGAGAGAAAGATAACCCATACTAAAAATAATAATTGTTGCTTCTTATTAATAATCAATATAGTCAAAATGATACTTAGTTGAATCTTAATAAAGCGTATTAACTCAATAGATGCAAATTCTGGATATATTGCATTACTTGCACAGATACCGCCCCAAATTAATAGAGCTATAAGGAGTAGAATAGATGAATCAAACCATTTCTTTGGTTTGTCTTTATAGAAGATGTACCCTACCAATGTTACTGCAAATGCGATTGCCGCTAGAGGCAAGGAATATATAAAACTCCAGGGAACCATACGATGGGGATTCATATAACTAATCCAGCTCATCAAGTAAACCCCGAAATGAGGCATCTGAAGAGCCTTTAGAATTCCAAGAGTAAATATTGTTAGGATTAGTAACGCTTTCATACTAAGATCGATTGATTATCATATTAGCAAAGCTTCTTCTTATGCTTTGCGTTACTTCTGTCCACGATAAGGTTTCAGCATATTTTCTTGCATCATCTCTTGTAACATTTCGATTAAACACCTCATTGATTCCGGTAGCTATATGGTTTGAATTTCTTTTGTAAACTAGTACACCCGCACTCATGTGGTTTATAACTTCACGATTACCTCCAACATCGGTTGCTACGACAGGTGTACCACATGCAAGTGCCTCTAGAAGTACATTAGCCATTCCCTCGCGACTTGAAGCAAGTACAAGAATGTCAGATGCATTATACAGCTCAACCAATACTTCCTGGTTAACGTTGCCCATAAAACGGACTCGATCTGATACTCTATATTCAGATGCTAATTTTTCCAGTTTGCCTCGCATGTCTCCTTCGCCAACAATAATGAGCTGAAAATCCGGCAGTTCAATTAATGCCTCTATGACAAGATGATGTCCTTTTAACTCAATCAAATTACCAACAGAAATAATGGTTGGATTATTTATATTTATTCTTTTTCGAATTTTAATACGATCCATAGGGCGGAATTTATCTAAGTCAACCCCGTTCCTAAATACATTAATTTTTGATTCTTCAACGCCCAAACTAATAAGGCTGCTTTTTAAGTCTTTTGAAACAGTTGCTAATTTATCTGCATTTCTTGCTGCCCATTGAATTAGTTTTCTAGGAACAAAATATTTTGACAGTAAATTAATATCGCTTCCTCTTGCAGTAATCATAACTGGAATATTAAGTAATCTTCCTATAATAACTGCAGCAACACCATCTGGATAGAAATAGTGTGCATCAATAATATCAAATTGATACTCATTCAATTTGATACTTCTTATGGCTCTATAAGTAGAGGCCGCCAATAATAATGGAGCCAATATCATCCCAATCTTTGGTATTACTATATAACGCGGATGATGGACAGTTATTCCAGAGCGTTCTTCCATTGATGGTACGTCTGCATATATTGAATATTTTGGCAGCTTACTTATTTTAAAAGGAAACCACGGTATCGGTGCTACAACTGTAAAAGAGATATCGTCATGCAGATTTAACTGCCTAACCCTCTCTTCTATAAAAACACCATGTCGAGTTTGCATGTTGTTAGGATAGAGTGTAGTAAAGGTGAGAATGTTCAATTAATTACCTAAAAGACCATAAAACACAGACTTATAGCCAGCGATACTTTCGGGCCAATTTCTCTCATTTTTAATAAATAATCTGCCCGATTCATGTATCTTATTCCATTGATTTCTATTATTAATTATCTCTAAAGTACGTCCTATAAGTGATTCAGTTTTACCCGCCGTAAATAAATAGCCATTTTTCCCATCAACGATTAGCTCCCTATGACCACCAACATCTGAAGCAAGAACTAGCTTACCTTGAGCCATAGCCTCTAAAGGCTTGAGTGGTGTCACCAAGTCTGTAAGCCGCATTGGCAATCTTGGATAAATAAATATATCAACCAAACTATAGTATTTATTTACCTCACTATGTGGAACTCTTCCTGTAAATATTACGTAACTCTCGAGGTTTAAATCTTTAACAAGATTAACCATCTCTTCGTTCTGCGGTCCACCACCAACTAATAGCAAACATATATCAGGCACTTTTTTTAAGATCCCTGGCATAGATTTTATGAGCAAGATTAAACCTTCATACGCATAAAATGAGCCGATAAAGCCAAGCACAATTTTTGACTCTAATCCCGACTTTTGTAAAAGTTCAGAATTTTTACTCTCAATCATTGAAAATTTATCTATATCTACTGCATTCGGTATAACAGTGATTTTTTTATCAGGTATACCTCTATTTATAATATCGTTTTTTAAACCATCACATATTGTAGTCACAGCATCTGCATTTCTAAAAACATATGACTCAAGCGACCGTGTTAATCGATAGCGAATCCCCCACTCTTTACTTGTACCATGATCAACAGCTGCATCTTCCCAAAAAGCTCTACACTCATAAACCACAGGAATATCTAATTTTTTTCCGACTAAGATAGCAGCAATACCATTCAATGCAGGTGAGTGAGCCTGTATGATATCCGGCTTTTCTATTAAGACAATCTGTTCGATTCTATTTTTTAACGAAGAAACTACATGTGCTTGATTGTATAGTGGAAAACTACTCAGGAAACTTTCAACTTTTTGTGTTCTATAAAAATGGAGACCCTCAATTTCTTCTTCTGCACAAGTCCCAGCTGTATGCTTTATACTTGTTACGTGACATGTCTTCCATCCGAGTGCACGCTGATGCTCAATGATTGCCTTACTTCGAAAGGTATAACCACTATGCAAGGGTATAGAGTGATCTAAGATATGGAGTATTTTCATTATTCTGCGTATACCAAAGTTATCATATCTAATTACCTACACATTACCTGCCGCTGAAACGATTCAAACATGAGTAAACTCCATACAGCCGCACTGTAGTCACGTAATCCGGCTTGATGTTGTTTCACTATCTCTTCGATAAATTCCATATTAAACAAACCACTTTCTTTCATTGAAGTACTCAGCAGCGCATCTCTAACTCTTTGCTTTAATGGCCCACGAAACCATTCTGCCAAAGGGACAGCAAAACCCATTTTACTGCGATAAAGCACATCATGGGGAAGATAGGGCTCCATTGCTTTCTTTAGTATATATTTACCCACTTGCCCTTTAAGTTTAAGTTCCGGAGGTAAACCCGACACCCATTCAACCAAGCGATGATCCATAAATGGCGCACGTACCTCAAGTGAGTTTGCCATGCTTGCCCGATCTACTTTTGTGTGAATATCGCCTACCAAATACGTTTTTAGGTCTAAGTACTGGATTAAAGAAAGGGGGTCTTGGCTCGGTGCTTTATTAGCGTGATCTCGAAATACTTCAACTGCATTATAACCGTTCAAACGATTCTTAAAGTCGTTTGAGAATAGCTTATCCCTCATATCATCAGACATGAGTGACACAGTATGAAAGTAAGCGGCTACACTATCCCTGGCAAGCGCCTGAAAAGTCGTTTTTCCTCTAAATACCCTGGGCGCCCAATCCAGCTTGGGATAATAACGACCGAGAAGACCAAATATATTTTTCCGCAAACCATAGGGTAAAATATTTCGTACTCTCTCTTCATTCATGTGCCATTGATGACGACGGTAACCAGAGAAATACTCATCGGCCCCATCACCGGACAATGCAACTGTCACCTGTTTTCTTGCCAGCTCACATACGCGATATGTTGGAATGGCAGAGCTATCAGCATAGGGTTCATCGTAGATAAGTGCTAACCGATCAATTAGATCAAAATCATCTGGATCGACCTGATCAACATGGTGATTGGTGTGATACTGATCTGCCACAAGTTTGGCAAACTCAGATTCGTTAAACTTTGGGCTACTAAAGGCGATAGAGCATGTATTGACTGGCTCTTCTGAAACCGAAGACATCAGCGCAACAACTGCACTCGAGTCTACTCCACCCGAGAGAAATGCTCCTAAAGGGACATCCGACACCATTCTGGATTGCACTGAGTCCGTCAGATGCTGTACTAGTTGTTCCTTAGCCTGCTCTTCAGTCGTGGCGCTGTTAGATTGAAAAGGAATATCCCAATACGGGTTGATCGAATAGCCCTGATCATCTCTTCGAATAAGTAATGTATGTGCAGGTGGGAGCTTATAAACATTTTTAAATATTGTTCGTGGATCAGGTATATATCCCAATGCGAAATAATCTTCTACTGAACGGTGGTCTATCTCTTTATGTAGCGATGGATGTGCGTAGAGCGCCTTGAGTTCAGATGCAAAGATAAATTCACCAGAAGACAACTCTGCATAGTGAAGAGGTTTTTTTCCTAACCTATCTCTGGCAAGAAATAACGTTTTTTTATTTCTGTCCCATATGGCAAAAGCAAACATTCCATGAAACCTGGTCACGCAGGATTCCCCCCACTCTTCCCAGGCATGCACTATGACTTCAGTATCACAGTGAGTTTTAAAAACATGTCCTTTACTTTTAAGTTCATCTGCTAGAACTTCAAAGTTATAAATTTCACCGTTATAGGTAACAACGACGGAGCCATCTTCGTTAAAAAGGGGTTGTTTGCCACTAGACAAGTCAATAATGGAAAGGCGGCGGTGCCCAAAGCCCAACCCGGGTTCAAGATGTAGCCCACCTTCATCAGGTCCACGGTGATGCTGGGTTTCATTCATTCTGGAGAGTAAATCTTTCTCAATTTCAGAATGATTATTTTTGTTAAAAATCCCAACGATTCCACACATATAATTACTAACGCTCTTGCCGCCGAATAAAATTAATGGATATTACATTCAAAGTCATATATTCAGTTTAATGTATTATTTCAGCCAATCGTTCCAAAGAATGTAAAACGGCGGGATATGATTCACTGGCAAACCTTTGTAATACTTTCTCTGCTTCAAGCTTGCTATCTTTTATCTCTACAGCAAATATGACTTTTGCTGACGGTGGCTTGTTTAACGTAAGTTTTAACCCCCCTTCATATAGCTTAATTATATAGTTGTTTGCTGTATGAATATCCCCTACCCTAAACCATGTCCAGATAAGTAGCTTTCTATTATCTCCTTCAATTATACTTTCCTCGATGTTAATTAATTTTCCATTAATCAACACATCCTGCTTATAGTTTTTGGTAAGACGCCAAGTTTTATTCTCAGGATCAATCAAGAGATTCTGACTATTGATCATCTCGCTACCTTGCTTCTGATCTATATACTGCCCCACTGAGACCATCACATTATTGGGACCGTCCTTATAATACTGATCCATTCTTTTATCTGCCCCTAGTAACATAGGTTGCCAGTTCCAGATCTTTTTATCTAATATCTGCCATTCTTCAAGGTTAAAGAACTGCGTCAGCTCTTCTTGGGGTATCACCGGCTTTTTTGATTCAATGGCTATTGCCATGAGTGGCCATACTCCGTTAATGATCATTACTATAAATACAGCAGCCACTATTCTTTTATGTGGTTCAGATGTACGAAAGTGATCATTTTCTTGATTGATAGATCTCCCTTTATCTAATTCAGGGTCTCGCCATTTGGCACCTATCCAAAAAAGAATCATCATGACCAACCCAAAAAATAGCCAACCATAAATGAGGTGATCTACACCAGTAGCAATTTTCATATCACTCATATGACCCAGCATGACGATAATATAAGCTCTAAAGCTATTGGCAAGAATAGGTACAATTGCTGAGATGATTATAAACGCCGTACGTTTATAGAATGATCGATAGGTTAAATAAGCATACAGAGCACCTAATGTAATAGATGCAATAAGGTAGCGCACACCACTACATGCCTCGACAACATTCCAATTACCTGTTGGCAAGGAAAAATAGAGCCCCTCCCGAAACACAGGAATTCCTGTTAACTTTATCAACGAGACTGTAAAGGTGGCTGTAATCTCCATCAAAGGTGGAACCAGGTCTTCCCCCATCGGCACAGCGAAGAACAGATAAATTAATGGGAAGGCGATATACCAGGTGATTTTATTGCCAAGAATAATCCATATACTAATGATGAGCATGCCAACAAAAGCGAGCTGTTGGATAACTAATGCGCTTACAAGATACCCCAAAAGCCACATAAACCCAGCCACAACGAGTAACGTTATGGCCCGATATTCGGGTGATACAGTCAACTCACTTAATACTTTTCGTTTCTCCCATATCAACCAAAGCGTAATCGGCAATATGATAAAGCCGTGTGCAAAGGTCTCTGAACGGTACCAAATGGAGACCATCGACCATGCAGTTTCATGAAAGATCAAAAGAAGGGTGATTAATAGCGCAAACAGTTGCGAAAGGATGACTAGCCACCTTTTTGACAAAACCTCTGCATGAGGCAATGCTTCTACTTGTTTTTCGTTCATGGTTTCAACTACCAGCCTCTAGCCATTTTCCAATAACCGGAAGATTCTCTTCCCAACTAAAATCCGCTTTCACTCTCTTTCTTGCGGCACGCCCCATCTCTTGATGGCGTCCGTCATAGGCCTGGAGAACATAGCTACTGAAGTCTGATTCTGAACGGGCGACTAGAACCTCCTCTCCTGGGATTGCATTAATACCTTCATAACCTTGTGGTGTCACGACTACGATCTTCTCCATCGCCATGGCTTCAAGGACTTTATTCTGAATACCACGCGCAACTCGCATAGGAGCAACAACGACCTTTGAGAATTGTAGATATGGCCGAATATCATCAACACGACCAGTTACGTGTACGTTGGGTAAACTACTTAATTTTTTTACACCTTCAGAGGGGTTGCTACCGACTATATAGAACCACGTCTTTGGCTGAGACTTGACGATTACCGGTAAAATATTATTAGAAAACCAGGTCACCGCATCAATATTTGGCCAATAATCCATTGCACCCGTAAAAACAAGTATGTTTCGATCAGATGGATAAGGGTTGGTAAATTGAGATGATGGTGAGAAATACTCCGTATCTACACCATTATTATAGTGAGACACCTTTTCACCATCAGCGGGTGTCATTGTTCTAAAAAGATCGGCTTCCGTCTCTGAGACAAAAAGACTGGCATGAAAATCTGCTGAAATGGCTTTCTCATAGTCAAACAGTTTTTCTGCTTCCCTACGATAAATCCAATTCATCGGCCAGCGTTTATTTTCAGAATACTGTCTCCACTTATCTGAATCTATATCTACAAAATCAATTATTTTCTTACTTTGTGATGGTAGATTCTCACTTACGTATTGAGCCATTGCAGAAGAGTAGACAATGACTCGCTCAATCTTTTCCTGACTTACGATTTTTGACACCCAATCAGCCATAACTCTATTTTTGTAATATGGAAGCGTGAGTGGCTGGCCATTTAATAGCCCAGTTAGACTTTTTAACTTAGCGGTTGACGCTTTTAAGGGTAAAAAAAACGTTTCAGCACAGAGCGCTTCTACCGTCGGTACGTGAATCCAGTCACGTGGATCATCAATAAAGGCGCCCAAATAGACCTGGTAGTTTTCGCACAGGTACTTCAATAGATGATAAGAACGAATCTTGTCTCCTTTATCTGGTGGATAAGGGATTCTATGACAAAGGTATAGAAGCGGTTGTTTCATGGTTGCTATCAACCAAGGTTTTTAGCCAGGAACGGGCCAATAGTATTTGCGAGGGGAAGTGGTAGCTTTTTCCAGGCCTTGATGAACAGCTCATATTTCGGATTATTGGGATTTATCTCTGGGATTGAGTCAGATTTAACAAGGTGATATTCATAATGCAGTGGCTCGGGTGTAAATCCCCAATTTTTCTTGAAGCTGTAAGAACCAGCATCTACCTTGCTTCGGCCATAATCAAAAACACGTATACCCCGCTCGCCGCACTGGCGCATCAGTTCCCAGTACATAAAGTCATTTCCCTTTAAATTACGGGCTAAAGGGATGCTTCCCCCATAATAGGGCAACACTTCGTCTTTAAAGTAGAAGCTCATAACACTGGCGATATCCTGCCCTTCATGGGTGATCATCAAGACATCACAGGCTTCGCCAAAGACCTCTCGTAGGGTTTGGAAGTACTTCGCAGGCATGACGGGAGTCCCCAGATTACGAACGCTTTCTGAGTAAATGTTAAAGAAGCGATCTGTTCCTTCGATAAACTCACTCTGTAGTCCGGCCTTGATACCTTTCCGTACCATGGCGCGCTGCTTTCTAGGTATTGCCTTCAGATTCTCTTCTGCATTATCTGTAATGGTTTTACGGAACGTTACGTAAAGCGTTTTTACAGGCCATCCACTCTCCGTGGCATTTCGGCTCTTTAATTCCAGTGCATCTACCTTGAGAGATTCAGCCAGAGCGACCGCTTTTTCCCTGAGAATCTTTTCTGCCTCTTCACTGTTGGACAATATGCCGCCATAGACACAAAAGGGAACCGAAATCAGGGTATTTCCAAAAAGAATACTCTTAACATGACCTAACGGTAACACCCCCGTTATATGGCCATCCTGTTCCGTATAGAAGAAGTAAGTTTTATAACCGAAACTGCGCTCAATGACTTGTCTCCAACCAGACAGATGAAAAAATGTACCCTCAGCAGCCTGCTCTACAAAGGCATCCCATTGCGATGCTTTGCCATCAGTGAGCTCACATAGGCTGATTTCACCAACTCCATCTATTAATTCGGGCGATTCTACGGGACAGGCTGTTCCACTCACATTAAATTCCTTTGTGCTTATTTTCGGCTGGCCTTGCCAATCCAATTCATGCAGGTTGTCTGATTATCGGCAAGCGCATTGAATTATTGAGGATAATTTTGAGTCGATGCGCTTCCCACGCACGTCTACACCTACCGTATCAGATTATGCCACAGTTCAGTTTCATTCTGCTGACAAAAATAGCCGGTCCATTCTATCCCAGTTAAAATCCTGACAGAGTCTTTTGAGGCGATCTTCAGTACGATTCAGATTCAAATAATGCCTGAAGCGCGTTTTCGCACTAATAGGTGCCTGACGGGGCTGACCAGGGTCAATCTCCCAAGGGTGAAAGTAAAAGATGGCTGACTGCGCTTCTTTCTTATTGACCCGTTTGAGCAGTGCCTTGGAGATAAAATAGGGGAAAAAACGAAAATAGCCCCCACCGCCTGCAGGCAGCTTTTTATTAAACAGATAAGAAGTCGTAATGGGTATTTCGAGAAATGGGGAGTCGGCTACAGGCCGGTATGCAAACCGGGGGGCATCCGGCATGCCATAGTGATCATGACTGATTGGATAGATGCTGGAACTATAGCGATACCCCGCCCTTTCCAATGCCTCATGAGCCCAAAGATTTTTTTCGCCTATTGAATAACTTGGTGCACGATAACCAGTTACAGCCTCGCCACTAAGATCTTCTAATAATTTCTTGGTGGTGATAATCTCTTCGGTGAACGCTTCGAGCGTTTGATTGAATGCCCGACGATGCCAATAGCTATGACACGCAATCTCGTGGCCATGGTCAACAATCGCACGAACAAGGGAGGGATATCGCTCTGCAATCCAGCCGAGGATAAAAAAGGTCGCCTTGATCTTGTGTTGATCGTAGAGTGCCAAAATACGCTCAATATTACGCTCAACGCGGCACTCTTGATTTTCCCACTCGGATTTTGCAATCAGGTTTTCGAATGCTGAGACATGGAAGTAATCCTCTACATCCACGGTCATCGCGTTGGTTACCGCAGTTTTTGCTGGATTGTTCCCAGCAGGTATCATCAGCTCGTCTCTGAATCGCGTTGTTTAGACCACTCGTGTATCACTTCGACAATACGTTCAGCGGCTTTTCCATCCCAATACTCCGGTATACGGCCTGACTTTCCACCGGTTTCAAGGATCTCATCAACACAGGCATGAATCTTTTCAGGGTCAATGCCCACCACCGTATTAGTCCCTTCATCCGCTGTAATAGGACGCTCAGTATTCTCTCTAAGCGTAACACAGGGTACGCCAAGCGCAGTGGTCTCTTCCTGTATGCCGCCTGAATCTGTTAGAACCAGTTTTGCATCTTTCATTAACCCCAGTAGCTCTAGATAACCCAAGGGTGGTAACTGAAGAATACGCGGGCTTTCAATCAAATGCTGGTAGCCATTCTCCTTGATTCTCTGGGCCGTTCGTGGATGAATGGGAAACACCAGAGGACGCTGCTCACTCACTCGCCTCAGTGTCTCAAGCAGTCCTTTGAGATTTGTGGGGTTATCGACATTAGATGGCCGATGCATCGTCACGAGCGCATAGCCACTCAGATACTCAGCGAGTATTTCTGAAGGTACTTTATCGGAAATGAGTTGTTGTGAGTTCACGGCACGGTTGAGATTGTAGAGTAAGGTGTCGATCATCACGTTGCCCACAAAGTGGATGCGTGAAGTAGCGATACCCTCTCTCGACAAATTCTTTTCAGCACTGCGTTCCGTTGTAAAAAGCAGATCAGATATCTGGTCTGTCAGAACGCGGTTAATCTCCTCAGGCATCTGCCGATCATAGCTGCGTAAGCCTGACTCAACGTGTATAACCGGGATCTCCTTTTTTACTGCGACTAAAGCGCAAGCAATGGTGGAGTTAACATCGCCAAGCACAAGCACAGCAGAAGGCTGAAGTTCATCCAGAACCGGTTCAAAACGAAGCATGATTTCTGCCGTCTGAACAGTATGAGACCCTGATCCGACACCCAGATCGATATCAGGCTCAGGAATGTGGAGTTGGTCAAAAAATGCCGTTTTCATGGCTGCATCATAGTGCTGCCCAGTGTGTAGAAGGGTTGCTTCTATATCATGCGTAGATTGCTTGAATGCACGCATGATGGGGGCAATTTTCATGAAGTTGGGACGCGCACCCACAACACATAATACTTTTACTGGTTGATTACCCATACATACCGCTGATTTTATAGAGTGTGGTTAAGCGTCAACGAGAGTCGGTTCTCTTCGTAACTCTGCCCGGATTGATTCGAACTGCGATCACTAAAGCTGTAGTTGAATCTGAGGTTTGTATTGGGTCCCAGTTCCTGACTGATACCTGCACTTAATCGCCAGGTGTCAGATTGGCTGGTAGCCGTTCCCTTCTCTTCTGATTCATTCCAGTTAAGACCCAGATCACCTGAGATTTTCCCTGAGAGCTTCCGATTTATGTTCGCACCCAGCCCGAGGTGAGATACTTCTCGATTGGAATCCTGGTATGTCTGCTCAGAAAGGTTTCCATTCAAGGACAAGGTAGTTCGTCTTCCCTTTAGTGAATAATTCACCGACAGCTGGTCACTCACAAATGAACTGTTATTGATGGTAGCCACATTTTGCGAGAGTAGGAATGGATCACCCGTAACCGGATCGATAATGGGCTCCCCGAATTCGTCTACTCTCTGAAAAACCACCTGATCACTCAGTTGCGTGGTTGAATCGGTCAGCTCCTGCGAAAAGGAAGCCGTTAATGACGAACGCTTCCCGGTATGAGTAAAGCTGAAACGCTTCGTGTTACCAAAAAAGCGATTACCAAAACCAAAATCAAATACCGTTCTTGGATTGGGTGTCCAGACAGCACCCAGATCCCAACGTGATCCATCACGATTGGTACTTGTAGAATTAAAATCATTCGACTCCGTACCTATGGAACCTGTTACACGCCAGTGTCTACTAAACTGATAACCCATATTAAAGTCCAGTGTACTCAGCTCACTGACTTGCCCTTGATTGTTATCCGTTGCCCGGTTGCTTGCATTCACACCCCAGGAAAAGAGCCTGAAGTCCGGGCCGCTTGCAATTGAAAGATTAACTGTTTCACTCGTGGTATCGCCAACGCTGCCTTCACTATGGCTTAGGCCATTGTAGGTGTAGCGTAGCTCCATATCCGCCAGCCCCTTAAAACGGCTTTTTAGATAGGGGCTGATCTTGTAGCTATAGGTAGTCGTCGTGTTTCCACGATTATTTAAATTGCCACTGCCAGAAACAGCGAGAGGTTCTATTGAATTTTGAGTCGCTGTGGCATTCAAATCAATGAAGGCAACTCGTTCAAATAATTCAGCCTTAGCATCCGCCTGCATACGAGGATTGAATGGCCTGATATGCAGGGAAATCCAAGCTCTTGGTGCCACCGCCAACGACTATATTACCGAAACCATCCAACGCCAAACTTGGTCGCACTTCATTGCTTGATCCACCATAATAGGTCACCCATGGATCTATGATCAGATCAGCACTTTTATCATAGCTGTGTACAGCAAAACCATAATCGGAACCTTTGAGAATAAACGCAGAAGCTATTTTTTGCCCCGGTTCCTGAAATGTAATCGG
>JAPHUG010000353.1 GCA_026197195.1 Sedimenticola sp. | reverse complement strand
CATGGTGTTCGTTTCGTAAAGGGAAGCCATATTGTTGTCCCGCGGCTGTTTGAGCATGACTATCCCTATATCTTTCAGCACACCGATGGCCGGGTTCTTTTTGCCATACCCTTTGAAAAACACTATACCTTGCTTGGAACAACGGATATTGAATTGGATGAATTGCCGTCCAACGTCGCTATTACTCGGAATGAGATCGACTATATCTGTAATGCTATCAGTGAATATTTTAAGCAGCCGATAAAACCCGAGCAAGTGATCTGGAGTTTCAGTGGTGTGCGTCCGCTTTATGATGATGCCGCTAGCAATGCCTCAAAAGTGACCCGTGACTACAACTTGCATCTTGATAAAGAGCAAGCCCCCATACTTTCCATCTACGGGGGAAAGATCACCGCATTCCGAAAGCTGGCGGAAGAGGTGATGGATCTGCTTTCAGAGTGCATAAAAATTGAAGGTAGTGCCTGGACGGCCGAGAGTCACCTACCTGGTGGCGATATAACCAACTATGATTTCAAGGGCTTTATAAAGGACTGTACTAATCGTTATCCCTGGATGAATAAATCGCTATTGGAATCCTACGCAGGGCACTACGGCACAGGTGTTCATACACTACTGAAAGGCTGTGCAAGTGAGGCAGATCTGGGACGTCATTTTGGTGGGCAGCTTTATGAAAAGGAGGCTTGCTATCTTAAACAGTATGAATATGCCGAATCTGCAGATGACATTCTCTGGCGAAGAACCAAACGGGGATTGCGATTAAGTACTGATGAGATTAAACAATTTTCAACTTGGCTTAAAGGTAGTCATTAATCAGCTCATATGTATAACAGCTACCACTGTTGTATAGAAAATCAAAATAAAGGGCGGCTTGATTTACTGGTCACGTTCATCCAGACAACAACAAACTATCATCCGTCAAAGACTCTCCCTGACGTTTCTCAAAAAGTGCGAGCAGGTCGGGTACATCCAACCCCTCACGATCTTTACCGGTCACGTCAAATACAATACGGCCCTGATGCATCATGATTGTTCGGGAGCCAACATCCAATGCCTGACGCATACTGTGAGTAACCATCAGGGTAGTGAGTGTCTGCTCCTCGATTATTTCACGACTGAGTTCAAGCACAAAGGCGGCCGTTTTTGGATCGAGTGCCGCGGTGTGCTCATCCAGCAGTAAAATTTTCGCTGGCTGTAATGTGGCCATCAACAGGCTGACAGCTTGGCGTTGTCCGCCAGAGAGCAGGCCCATCTGATCACCCAGTCGCTCTTCAAGACCCAGCCCCAGTCGTTCCAACTGTTCTTTAAACCGGTTACGAAGCTTGCCATTCAAAGCCTGGTTCAGTGTTCGTCGACGTCCACGACCACAGGCCAACGCAAGATTCTCTTCAATCGTTAGCTGCTCACAGGTTCCTGCAAGTGGATCCTGAAAGACACGGGCTACCAATCCGGCCCGGGCATGCGTTGAGCGACGGGTAAGCTCTTCATTATCGATAAACAGGCTACCACTGTCGGCCAGTGCTTCGCCTGATAGGATATTGAGTAGGGTTGATTTTCCCGCACCGTTACTGCCTATAACGGTTACAAATTCACCTTTATCAATATTCAGATCTACGGACTTGAGCGCCAGTGTCTCAAGTGGCGTTCCCTTGCTGAAGGTAACAACGATTTCGCGTAATGAGATCATCAGCTGTCCCCTCGGGTAAAGACACCGGCCAGTGATCGTTTCATACCGGGGAACACAATGGCGGCCGTCACCAGAACGGCTGTCACCAGATTGAGATCTTGTGATTTTAAGCCAAGCATGTCCAGGTTCAGTGCCGTTGCGATGGCAAGCCGATAGAGAATGGCGCCAATCAGGCAGGCAACCACTGCCAGTAACATGGTTCGGGTCGACATGACGGCCTCACCGCCAATGACCGATGCCAGCCCGATAACGATGACACCAACCCCCATGGTGACATCTGCACTGCCCTGGCTTTGTGCAAACAGTGCCCCGGCAATCGCCACCAGAGCATTCGAGATGCCCATACCCAGAAGAATCATCCGTCCAGTGTTAATACCATGTGCCCGTGCCATTCGCGGATTGGCACCGGTTGCACGCATGGAGAGACCAATTTCTGAATAGAGGAACGCCACCAGTCCAACCAGGATGATGAGCACAATCACTGAAAAAACCAGCGGTGTAGTGATGTAGTAGGGGAGTGAGCCACTCTCGAAAGGCGTTAAAACGGTCTGCTCACCGAGTAAGGCCACATTGGGCCGTCCCATAATGCGCAAATTCACAGAGTAGAGTGCAATCATGGTCAGAATGGAGGCCAATAGATGCAATATCTTTAACCGTACATTCAGCCAGGCAGTGATCAATCCGGCCCCCGCACCTGCTATGGCAGCTACCAGCGTGGAGAGCCAGGGGTCAATTCCACTGACGATCATGGTTGCACTGACCGCTGCCCCTAAAGGGAAACTGCCATCAACTGTCAGATCAGGAAATTGCAGAATACGGAATGAAAGAAAGACACCAAAGGCAACCAGTCCAAAGACAAGGCCACTCTCTATAGCGCCCAGAAAGGCAATTTGGTTCATAGGATTTTGATCTATTGTCTGCACGGCACCGGGATGCCGTGCAGTAGCGAGTCTGAAAACGCTATTCTATCACTTTTGAAGCGCGTGTGATGAGTGCATCACTAAATGTGATCCCCATTTTCTCTGCTGAGCCGAGGTTCAGATAAAGCTCCGTTTTTTGTACGGTTTCGACGGCAATGTTACCCGGTTTTTCACCCTTTAGAACCTGAGCGGCCATTCGTCCTGTCTGACGGCCAACATCATAGTAATTGAAACCGACAGCCGCAATGGCTCCTCTGTCTACGGATGAGGTATCACCCGCAATGACGGGAAGCTTGGCTTGTTGTCCCACTCGAACAACACTTTCAAAGGCAGAGACCACGGTGTTATCGGTAGGCACGTACATCGCATCAACCTTACCTACCAGCGAACGGGCAGCCGCCAGGACTTCGGAGGATTTAGCTGCACCCCCCTCCACAATCACCCAGCCCCGTTTTTCGGCAGCGGCGGTCATCTGTTTTACGCTGCTGACAGAATTAGTTTCACCTGGATTAAACAGCACGCCCAGTTTTTTCAAGCCGGGGACAATCTCCTGAATGAGATCGAGGTGTTTTTCGATAGGCAGTGCATCGCTGGTTCCCGTGATCATGCCGCCCGGTTTTTCGAGATTATCGACAAGCTTTGCTGCAATGGGATCAGTAACGGCACTGAATATGAGTGGAATGCCTCGCGCTGAGGCCGCCAGTGTTTGCGCGGAAGGGGTGGATATACCAATGACCACATCGGGCTTTTCACCAGCAAATTTTTTGGCTATCTGAGCGGCAGTTGAGGGGCTGCCCTGGGCGCTCTCATAACTCCACTTTAGATTTTTGCCTACGACAAAACCCTGTTCAGCCAATTCATCCTGAATACCCTGGCGGGCGGCATCCAGTGCCGGGTGTTCAACAATCTGGCTTATTGCTACATGTTTATCGGCGGCCAAAACCGCTGTTGTACTGGCCATGACAGCAAATGAAATGGATGCAAGCAGGGATAACCCATGTTTTAGAATAGGATTTTTCATTTAGCATGCTCTTTAATTGAAGTGATGAGAAGGGATTCAAAGGTTAATAATACTCAGTGGGCAGACGCTCCGCCAGTACCTGGCGCAATATTGCTTGGTTACTGCCTGCTGGGTAGTTTGATAGGGCTGTTTTCAGACCTACTGTTTATCAGGTAATATGAAAACCTGTGGATTCTCTTTTGACCTTAGTGCTGGGAAATGCCTACTCTATGATTGGTCCCGTTGATTCAAACTGTGCCAAAACGCTTTGCAGGAGCCATCGCAAAGTACGTGCAGAGGCTTCTGAAGGTGAAGTTAGTATTTTCTTTAATCTCTGTATGGACCGGGTTCATTATGTACCTGAGCGTCGTGCTATCTATTTTGTCGATTCCAATCACATAAAAGTGGCTGACATTCTTGAACGTGTGTTTGCCGGTTTGCACTGTGAGCTACAGATTGACCAACTCTACCTGGATCAGCTGAGTGTTTTCAAAAGCCTTAAGCGGGTCGTTATGACTGAGGCTCAGGCACGTGCTGTGATGGTGGCATTACGCATGGAAGGCATGCAGATAACCATCTCTAAGTAAGCAGGTTATAAGCGGATCCGCTGCAATACGTTTTGTTCAAGTTGGTTACTCTTTGTTTTATCGCGGATATCTTCCGCCAGTTGATGCAGTGCCCGCTGTATCTCTGATAGAGTGGGGGGGTTACCCGCTCCCTCCATGTATTTCCTGCATAATACCGTTGCAAATGGCCCCATGAACTCCGTTGTTTCATCAATCAGAATGGTCAACACATCTTCAAGAGCGTCCTGCACGGTTTCTGATAAGTTCGATCTGTTTGGTTTCTCGATTAGGATTTGTGTGTTGCCTTGAACCGCATCTTCATTTGTGGCTCCCCCTTGTAGGCGGTTGATAATCTGTTCGGTGGTTGGCAACGTTTGATTTGCCGGAAGCAGTTTGACACCAGGATAATAACGCATGCTGCACTGAAGCAACCGGCTCATGGGCAGTATCGCTTCTTCACCCCGAATTGACTGGTAAGAGAGCGCAGCAATAGTGCCTTCAGCAATCACCAGCTTCACCGTAGCGCGCTTCTCCGTCAGCAGAAAAAGAGTTCCGGTGTCCCGGTTTTTACAGTGCTGCCGAATCTGTGTAATAAGCCCCTGACGATCGAGCCCTGTATCATGTGGCATAGCGTTGCCCTGTGGTGTTGGATAAAAAGTTCACCTTCCCTTATTCATTACGGGTTTACTGGCGCTGAAAATGTTCCATGGAGAGTCGAACACTCTGACCGAGGCGTGAGATGGCACGAGCAAGGTCGCCGAGTTCATCCATTCGTTTGATATCCTCTGACTCAGAGTCAAAATCACCCCGACTCACTTTATCGGCCACCAGGGTCAATCGTTTGATAGGTTTTATCAACCGGCCCGAAACTATTAATGCCAGGGCAAAGGCAAGAACGAGTGCACCGACCAGCAGGATCTGCGCCTGCTGGTGATTGTCTTTCAAAGAGGCGTAGGCTTCTGCATGATTCTGCTGAACCACCAAGATCCAGCCATGGGGGGTTTTTGTGGAGTAGCTGATTACCCGGTTGTTCTGCTCATCGGTGTATTCCAATTCACTCTGATTATCAAACATCAAGCCTCTGTATGCCGGATGGCTGCTCATGTCTTTTCGTTGACTGGTATAGTCTGCAGAGGGATGAGCAATCACCCGACCCTCAGGATCCAGAAGAAATGCGTAGCCAGTTGAGCCAATCTTTGAATCAACCACTTTGCTGGACAACTCCTTGAGTGTCATCGCTATGGCAAGAATGCCTTTGGTTTTTTTGTCATCACTTTTAATGGGCGTGGCCAGAACCAATGCGGGCTTGCCTGATGTTTTACCTATCAGAACCTGTTGTCCAAGCGCCTTACCCCCCAGGACTTGCCGCACATAACTTCTATCACCGTATTGGGTCAGCGGCTTATCGTCACTGCGGCTGATATTGTTACCATTGATGGCGACGGTAAAGGCCAGGTAGATCCACTCATATTGTTCATTAATAATTTTTAATATGGGTGTCTGCTGCACCTGCTGCATACTGGCCACAGCGGGGGTATCCGCATTTTGGTTGAGCATCCTGACGTTCATTTCAACCCAGCCATTGATATAACTGCTGAGCGTTGTTGACGTCTGGGAGAGTCGCTGGCTCACCTGATCATGGACCAGTGCCGATGTCGATTGAGAGGTGGCATACCAAATCAGTGCAAGTGGTACGGTCGCCACAAGAATCATGACGATCAGAAGTTTGGGGAATATGCCCAGCGTATTTTTTTGTTCAGTGGCGGTCATCTGTTCTGGCCTTTGTGGTGTGAGTGGTACTGGCTGAAACAGAGGGCAAATACCATACCATTTAAAGCGTTTTATGTTGGCTCGTATAAATGGTTGATATCGTAGTGTTTGTTGATTAACTGGGTAAGATTACGTCATTGACAAATGTGTGGCCTTCCACCCATTTTCGTAGAAAGCATGAGCGGTTTTTCACCCGATTTAATTTTCTATATTTTTACCAATAAAAAAGCCCTGCTCACTCAATCAGCAGGGCTTCCCGTGGATGGTGTCTGCAGAGAGCGACTATTTGGTCATCTCTTTTGCCTTTTCGATCATTTCATTGGTTTTTTCAACCGTTACCTGTTTGACCTCTTCATACTTTTTCTTGATAGCATCCATGTCGGCCTTGGGTTGTTCAACCGGCATGGTATCCGCTTCACCTGAAGGTGATTCAATCCGGTCTTTATTCATTTCTGTCCACTTTTTACGAGCTGCTTCAGTCGACTCTGAGACCGCATCGCCAACATGCTTGGCAGACTCTTTAGCATGGTCAGCGGCTTTCTGCAGACTGGTTTTCTCAGTATTCGTGGTATCAGCGGCCTGATTGTCAGAGCCACAACCTGCCAGGAACAGGGCCATGGTTGCTATGAGGAGCGTCTGTTTTTTCATCTTTTTTCCTTTGTAGTGCACTACCGGTTAATGGAACAACGGTTGTTCCCTGTGCCTACATAGTGGTGCCCTGAACCGCCAGAATCAAGTGAACAAATGTAAAGAAACGCTGAGTTCCTATTGATCTATTCAACCCAGAACGGTTTGCTTGCCTCCGCTTCTGCTTCGCAACGGCTGATACCGATGTCACTGAGCATACGGTCATCCAGACGAAGCAGTGCTGTTCTTTGCCGATGACGTTCCGTCCAGGTCATTATCCGGATCAGTAGCGGTTCACGTTTCACCTGAGGCGGGTGGGTAAGGATACGTTTTAAAAGGGTGATTTCCATGTCCTGCTCTCCCGTGTGTGTTGATAGAGAGAGAGTGTATGAGGTATTCTGTAATCATTACAGATTCAACATAATCAATAATAATACGGTACAGATATCTAATTTCTTAGCTGTATTGGCAAATAATCCATCTAACTGTATCGGTTTTTATGAAGAAATATGAGCAGGTGTCCCAAACTATCAGCGAACAGATAGCACAGGGCATCTATAAAACAGGTGATCGCCTACCCTCAATTCGCCATCTGAGCGAGCAGATGGGCTTCAGCATATCAACCATACAGGAAGCCTATCTTCTGCTGGAGCAACGAGGTGTGACCGAGGTACGACCAAAATCAGGTCATTATGTCACTCAGCAACAGCAGCGATTACTTGACCTGCCAGCCATGCCGGAATATTCCGCCAGACCGAAGGAGACCAGCACCTGGGCCAAGGTTTTCCATGTGCTCTATCAGGGAGAGAGCGCGGATGTACTCTACCTGGGAAGGGCGGTTCCCAATTTATCTGTCGGCACGCTGAAACCGCTGCAGAGCGCTTTGGCATCCTTGACACGTAAAGGCGAGCTGCGTGGTCTGACCTATGATTACATCTTCGGGTGCGATGAATTACGCCGCCAAATCACACGTATTGCGGTGGATTCTGGCTGTAATCTTTCCTCTGAAGAGGTTGTTATCACCTCTGGCTGCCAGGAAGCACTGGCAAGCAGCTTGCGTGCCATTACATCACCCGGAGATACCGTAGTTGTTGATTCCCCTAGCTTTTACGGCTCACTTCAGGCGATTGAAGCCTGTGGTCTAAAAATACTGGAACTGCCGACCCATCCAGAACACGGCATCAGCCTCACCGCACTGGAGCTGGCATTTGAACAGTGGCCGGTAAAAGCGTGCCTGATTACGCCAACATTTAACAATCCGCTCGGTTACACCATGACGGATGAAAGAAAGGCCCGTCTGATTGAATTACTCAATCGTTATGATGTCCCATTGATTGAGGATGATATCTACGGGGACCTCGCCTACGAGTTGCCACGGCCCAGAAGCATCAAGTCTTTTGATACAGAGGGGCGCGTCATACTCTGTTCATCCTTCTCTAAAACCCTGGCACCAGGCCTGCGGGTGGGGTGGGTGGCGCCTGGGCGCTATGCAAGCCGTGTCATGCACATGAAATACATCTCCAGCATGAGTTCAGCTACACTGCCTCAGCTGGCAGTAGCCGATTTCATTGCGAGGGGTGGTTATGATAGACACCTGAAGAAGGTGCGCGGTCTGTACAAGCGGGGAAGGGATTACCTTTTGGAATGGATCAGACGTTATTTTCCTGAGGGCACTCGTGTTTCCCATCCTAACGGGGGTTACCTGTTGTGGATTGAATTGCCGGCCCATGTGGATGCCATGCAATTAACAACCCGCGCAATGGATCGCGGTGTCGGTGTTGCCCCTGGGGAACTTTTTTCCAGTACTGGAAAATTCAATCATCACATACGTTTAAATTATGCCGATTGCCCCAATGCTAAAATGGAGAGGGGTGTACAGATTTTAGGCGAACTGGTCGCTCAAATGAGTTCAGTAAATGACACGGATTGACCTGGATTGCGTTGCGATTTCACAAATACTGGCCGATAAGGGTCATCGCGTCCCTGAGCCCGTCTGTTATCCCGATGGTTATTTTTGTCGGCCTCCTGCGCCGGCCTCCGTATTAATCCCCCTGTTCAGGGAGGCCGGGGAGTGGCGGGTCCTGTTTATCAGACGATCAGAACATGAGGATGATCATCACAGTGGCCAGGTCGCCTTTCCGGGCGGAAAACTGGAAAATGTGGATAGTGATGCATTTGACGCGGCACTCCGGGAAGCGCATGAAGAGATTGGATTGGCGCCGGAACACGTCTCTATACTGGGGACCCTGAAAGAGTATCATACCATCAGCAATTATCTGGTAACCCCCGTAGTGGCAGAGATTAACTGGCCAGTCAAACTCGTTTTAGACAGCAGGGAGGTTAGCCGGGTCTTTAGTATTCCCGTTTCCTGGCTGGCTGATCCGGAGAATCACCGGGTCAGCTGGCGCAGCCTGAAAGGTGCCGAGGAAGAGATACCGGTCATCCATTTTGAACGTTATGAGGGCGAATTGCTGTGGGGCATTACGGCAAAGCTTACTGTGAGCCTGTTGAATTTAATTGGTTTACTCAACACGCGCGGCTGATGTTATTTTGAATACCGTTCCCCTTTCTCATCGCTATCACATGCTAGAATGCGCAGACAACTCCGCTGGCTTCGTAAGCGCATAGCAAACACCTTCAATGAAAAGCCTGACTAAGAAACTGGAAAACTCATCATTACCACTAGCCCTGAAGTGGTCATTGGTGATCGCCTGTTTCGTATCGATTGTTATGGGACTGCTTGGCTGGTTTTTGATTGATCAGCAAACCAATACCTATCGCCAGCAAAATGACATTTTAGGCCGCACGGTGGTCGACCAACTGGCGCTGGCCTCGGGGGAACCCTTGTTGGCCGGTGATGATCTCAGTCTTCAGGTACTGGTCCGGCAGCAGGAGAAGACGCCGCTCATTCTGGGTATGCAGGTCTTTGACCTGAAGGGCAAAATCATGGCCAGCGCGGGTATTTCACCGATCGGTGATGTTCTCGCGCTGACAAGAGACGAAGCGGCCAGTGTTCAGCTTCCCTGGAAGACCCCCTATGTCAACGCAGTCTCATTTATCAGTCATATCGTCTTTAAAGAGGTAACGGCTGGATTTGCGGTCGTGACTATTGATCAGGGGCCTTTGGAACGACAGCTGAGTGCCCTGACAGGCGCTTTGGTCACAACCACGTTAGGGCTCATTGCGTTAGGTGCCATGCTGGCCTTCCCCCTGGCTCACCGGCTCTGTAGACCCATCTATCAACTGGTCAAAGTGGGTGAGGCCATTGATAGTGGTGATACCCACACGCCTATAACAGTGGGTCGAAAAGATGAGATAGGCCGTGTTCTGGATGCCTTCCAGCACATGGCTGATGGCATGAAAAAGAAGCAGCAGGTTGAACAGGCATTTTCACGTTTTCTTTCCCCTACCATTGCTCACCAGGTTCTCAACCAGCCGGATGGGAGTGAGCTGGGTGGGATAACGGTTGAGGGGAGTGTTCTTTTTTGCGATGTAGTGGGGTTTACGGAATTATCAGAAGATCTTTCGCCACAAGCTGTCGGTGCATTGCTTAATCAATATTTCAGTTACTTTTCCATAGCCGCTGACAGCTGTAATGGCACAGTCGATAAATTTATCGGTGATTGTGTGATGATTTTGTTTGGCGTCCCTGAGTCTGACTATTCTCATGGGTTGCATGCGGTCACCTGTGCGGTACTGATACAGGAGATAGCTGTTCGCATCAATCATCAGCGTGAAAAAGAGGGACTGCCCCTGGTGCAGTTCAAAATAGGTATCAACAGTGGCCAGATGCTGGCGGGCAATCTGGGAAGTGCAGAGCGTATGCAATACACGGTTGTGGGGGATGCGGTGAACCTAACCGCACGAATATGCGATATCTGCACCCCCGGAGAGATTCTGGTAACCGAAGATACACTTTCACAACCGGGCCTTTCTTTACTGGTCAAGGCCACACCCCAGCAGACGGTAAACGTCAAGGGGCGTCGACAATTGGTAACGCCCTATCGGGTAGACAGTGATGCTTTTCTGGAGGAGTCAAGATTTCAGGAGAGCCTCGAGAAGATCTTACCGACAGAGGCTGTTACATGAGAAGTCTGCTCATATTTACTTTAATCACGCTGCTATCAGGCTGTGCGATATTGGAAAAAAAGCCTGTTTCAGAAGCGATTGTTTTGGAACCGGAGGCGTTGTCCAAGCAGGCCAGGCTGTTACAAAAAGATGAAAAGTGGTCTGAAGCGCTCGCGCTGCTTGCAGGCAGGACGACTCCCGAGTCGCCTGCAACGCCTCAGCTCCAGAGTCTGGCAGAAGAGATCGAGCGTGACTGGAATATGCATAAACGCAACAGTGAAGACTGGATTCTGTTTTATGAAGCCCAAAGCCTGCAGCAGAAACTCCCTTACCTGGAGCGATTAGTAGAGATCGATTCAGAAAATATCATTACTAAATCGCGGCTGCTATTTTGGAAAAAGTTACTGGAATCAAAGGTTCCTCCACTTATCTCCTGTGGTTCCATGCATCTGTACCTTGATCCCGTTTTGGCGGAAAACTGTGCTCAGCTTGCAGAAAAAATAAAGCCCACTGAACAGAGTGCTCACCTGCTAAGCAAAATCCAGAAAACACGGGAACAGGAAAAGAGCGCCGCCCAATCCAAAAAGGCTGTTCGGGTAAAGCGGAATCTGACCCAGCAAAAAGTGCGGTTGCTGATACAGGCAAAAAAACTTCGTGATGAAGAAGATTTTCAAGAGAGTATCAATACGCTGAAAAAACTTCTCTCACTGAACCCGGATGATGCACAAGCAAGTAAACTACTCAAAGAGGTCACTTTCGCAAGAGATCAGCGCGTTGAAGGGCTTATTAAATTTGGTGATGCACTCTACCGTGATGAACAGATTGATCAGGCTGTCTCGGTTTGGGAGTCGGCAGGAAAGCTGGATGCAGAACGTCCCGATATTGCCAGTCGAATCGACCGGGCTTTGAAGGTGCTTGAACGACTGCGGGAGATCAAGGAAGTACAGTAACTGCGTTTTCGCTGACCCGCTGCCAGGATTTTATCCTACTATGAAAACTCTTCCCGGAGGTTGAGTGTGGAGCGCTCTCCCAGATCATCGTAATGTTGATCTATAAATTTCTTTGCCGCAGCACGCCCCATATCTTTCAGTTGAGTTAAAAAAGACCATTCAGCGTTAACCTTGCTGGAAGGGGAGAGATCACTCAGTGCGTCACTCCCCTCAATTCGGTGGACCAAGATATCAGCATACTGATTCGCATCCAGTCTTTTCTCTTTCAGCAAGCGGTGAACAAACTCAATCGATCGCAACTCTCGTAATAAAGAGGTATTGAATGAGATCTCATTGATCCGGTTGTGTATATCGCGTGCCGTTTTGGGTGTTTCATGACGCGTGACAGGATTGATTTGAACAATGATGATATCTCTGGATTTGGCATCATCATAGAGAGGATAGAGGGGCGGGTTACCTACAAAACCGCCGTCCCAGTAGGGTACACCTTCTATCTCAACTGCTTGATATAAGGTAGGCAGGCAAGCTGACGCCAGAACCATATCCGCTGTTAACTCACTTCTTTCAAATACTTTTATCTTTCCACTGTGTACATTGGTAGCCGCGACAAAGAGTTTTATCGCATCACAGCCACGTACTTTTTCAAAATCAACACTGGACTCTAGCAACGTTTTCAATGGGTTGAGATTGAGCGGGTTGGCTTCATAAGGTGATACGACACGACTCATTACGTCATACATCAGATAGGCAGGTGATGCGTCCAGACTCCAGTTGCCAGTGAGGACATCAAGGGGCGTTCGCCTGATAGGACTCATTAAAGCATGCTGGGATACGGTTCTCCAGAACGATTCAAGCGCATCCCTGGCCCCATCTGCAGCGCCGTCCATATAACCATGAGCCAATACCACCGCATTCATAGCGCCTGCGCTGGTTCCTGATATACCTTCGACACTGACACGTCCATCTTCCATGAAGTAATCAAGCACACCCCAAGTAAAAGCCCCATGAGAGCCACCCCCTTGAAGTGCAAGATTAACCCGTTTTTTGTGCACGCCTTTATCCCTTTTAAAGCTGTAATCAAGACAGCACGATAACAGCTGCTTTTGATCCTGTTAAGGAACTAGCTATCTTTATCCGGTCGGTTGGTAGAGGCGATAGCCCCAGACCAAAAGGCATTTGAGGGATCAAGAAAATCATCCCAGGGGATATAGTGAGAACCATCGCATGAGAAGTTGAGGCCAATCAATCCGTTAAAAATATTGATGGAGCCGGAGCGGAGGTAGATCGTTTCATCTGCCAGGCGCAACTTCTTAAACCCTTCGAGTATCTGTTTTATCTCGCCCTGTGGTAAGGCGGCATTTTCCGGGTAGGGGCGAACGGGATAGGCCAAGCAGATATCAGGATCAATCAACTCCTCCACTTCGAGAATGCGATAGCGATAGGGGTCATCAACCAACCAGAGCGTAGCCCGACTGCTGGAAAAGTGTAGTTTGCCATGAAACACACCACGCTGAGCCATCAACTCTTCACTGATCGACATCACCTCATCAATATGGGAGTCCAGCACACTCTTGACCCGAGTTTGCTGAAATAACAAGCCGCGAATGGAGGGATCCCCCTTCATTTGACGCCACTGATCCGGCTCGTCATAGAGCTGCTGGGTCAGAGGCAAGTCCCGCAAGTCAAAGTCAGCACCCAACAGCCCAATGACTTTTCCTTCCCTTTTTACTAGCTGAATAGCCGTAATGCTTGGGCGTGCCGAAAGCAGACTGATATAGGCCTCAGAGAGACAGTAGTCTACGGCAGGATAGAGCGTGTTGAGGTAGGGCCGTCCGGATCGATCACGTCCAAAATGTTCCGGATAGTTACCGTTGACATTTATGTTATCCGAGATCTGAATGCCATCTGTCCCCAGTGCATAGATATAAGCACAATAGGGTAGGTCAGGAACCAGGTGCATGAGCTCCAGGTTTATGGCCTGACGATCTGGCCATACCTTTGCACATGCTTCCGCTATTCGCCCCAAAATAGGGCGAACCAGCTTGCCTAAAGCATGCCTTTGTTGACTGATACTTTTCTGAATGGGTGTATTCAACGGTTGCATCCTTTTACAACGACAGTCATCAGGGTATTTGAACCCCTTCCTGTTCAAGAAAGCTGATGAGGCGAATCAAGGGCAAGCCGATCAGACTGTTTGGATCATCACCCTCCAGTCGACTGAAAAGCGAAATACCAAGCCCTTCTGATTTGAAACTACCGGCACAGTTGTAAGGGGCTTCTGCATCCAGGTAGCGCTCGATCTGATGTATGGACAAGGGTCTGAAGTGTACATTAAACAGTTCACACAATACCTGTGTATTATCTGTGCCGCTGTTATAGAGGCAGAGGCCTGTATAAAAAACCACCTTCTTTCCCGCCGCCATCTGCAGCTGTTTTATGGCATTTTCGCGATTGCCTGGTTTTCCAAGAATCTGACCGTCAATGCAAGCGACTTGATCCGACCCAATAATCAGTGCGTCCGGGTGATGACGTGCAACCGCCTTTGCTTTCTCTCTTGAAAGCCGCTTTACCAATTGCTCGGGCGCCTCATCAGGCAGTTGTTTTTCATCGATTTCAGGAGAATCAACTTCGAATGAAACACCCAGTTTTTCCAAAAGT
>JAPHUG010000035.1 GCA_026197195.1 Sedimenticola sp. | reverse complement strand
CCGTTATCCTCTTCAAATCGGCACGTCAGGCGCTGGTGGTCTGGATTACCGTGCCGCTGTCAATCATAGGCGTCACGCTTGGCCTGCTGAGTACGGATTCACCCTTCAGTTTCATGGCGCTGCTGGCGGTGTTGAGCCTGATCGGCATGCAGCTCAAGAATGGCATTGTTTTGGTTGAAGAGATCAAGCGTCTGCAGGAAGAGCTGAAACAGCCCTGGTTGCAGGCCATTACCGAGGCGGCCATCAGTCGACTGCGCCCTGTCACCATGGCCGCGCTCACCACCATTCTGGGTATGGTGCCGCTATTGGGTGATGTTTTCTTCCAGCCAATGGCGGTGACTATTATGTTCGGGCTGGGTTTTGCTACCCTGCTTACACTGATTGTAATACCCGTGCTTTTTGCCCTGTTTTATCGGGTTAAAGGATACTGAATATCCTGGTAAAGCCTCCTATAATTGCATTTCAGGGGGTAGTTAACTGATCCTGGTCAGTTTTGGCTGGGTCTCTATCGAAAATTTGGTAAATTGATTAAAGCTATCCCGATGGGTAACCGATAAACCTAACGTCACTCAATACACACTTATGAGAGGCCATTAGGCTGCCGTTGTTTAAGTTTGGGGAGGGGCAGCGATACTCTTTTTCGTTATTAGTGCTTCTAGCGTGCATTAAATGACTCGCAACAATTTTTATCAGGGAAGTTAACAACATGAAATCTCTTTTTTTGCGTATGCGCAGTATCCACTGGGTCGGTATCACTCTACTGGTGGCTAACGCCCTAATACTGACTGAGAACAGCTGGTCGATGATTATTCAGCTGGTCGTTGCGGCGGTTGTGTTGGTGCATGACTTGGATGAGAAGCGCTGGGGAGTGGATGCACTAAAGCAGATGTCCAGCTATATGGAGCATTTTGCAAAACGGGATCTTTCGCAAGAATGCAAGGTCAATGCCCGATTCAATACGGAGATTGGAGAAGTACTGTCCGTGATCGATAGTTTTCGTAACAGCATTCGTTCCGCACTGCTTGAGACCAAGCAGTTTGCCAGTTCAAACAAAAATGCTGTGCATGACATCAACCGTATGACGGGTGAGATTGATGGTCGCATCAACAGTATAGCCGGGTTAATTCAGCAGACCCATGATGAATTAGCTGAACTTGATCAGATAACGGCTAGTCTTGTCGATGATGCTGAACAAAGTCAGACATTGATCCAGCAGGTCAGTGGCAATCTGAGCAGCTCTCAGCAGGGTTTTACCGAATTTGGTGATAAGTTGCGACACTACTCAATCAGTAATGGCGAGCTGGCCAGTGAAATCGCACAGCTATCCAGCAATACAGATCAGGTTAAAGGTGTACTGACCGTGGTTAATAGCATCGCAGAGCAGACCAACCTACTGGCGCTTAATGCGGCGATTGAAGCCGCCCGTGCAGGTGAGCAAGGGCGTGGTTTTGCTGTGGTGGCTGATGAAGTCAGAGGGCTGGCTGTTCGCACCCAACAAAGCCTGGAAGAGATACATAAGATTATTGCCGATATCACCTCGTCTGTTACTACCTCAACAAATAAGATGGAGAGTCAGACCGAACTGCTGAATGATGTGATGAGCAGTATGGAGAGCACGGTTCAATTGATCAATGCAGCGACGGAGGATGCGGCCTCTGCATCCGGCCAAATGGCACATACCGTCAAAGCCGCAACCCTTTCCCAGCAGAAAAATGCCCATATTGTAGATTGTGTCTCTCAGGTTAAAGCGTTTTCAAGGACCAATCTGGAAGCCATTGCCGAGATTGCCGGACGTGTGCAACAGCAGGAGATGATGGAAGAGAGCATGCAGTTGAAGCTGGCAGAATTTAAACTGTGATTAAACCAAACTTGCAGCGCTTAAACTGATGTCATGTAACCCCATATTCTCCTGTGACATAAAATCGATTGCTGGACCTTTCGGCACAATGCCACTCGGATTAAGGCTCGGGTGGCTTGTGTAGTAGTGTGTCTTGATATGGTCCATGTTGACCGTATCTGCAATACCGGCATGCTGGTAGAGTGCGCGCACATAGGCCCACAGGTTGGGGAAGTCTGTTATCCGCTGGCGATTGCACTTGAAGTGGCTGTAGTAGACAGGGTCAAACCGGAGCAGTGTGGGAAAGAGTCGCCAGTCGGCCTCGGTTATCTGATCACCAACCAGATAACGACGCTTACCGAGACGTTGTTCTAAGGCATCCAGTGCGGAGAACAGATTATCGAAAGCCTGTCCATAAGCCGGCTGGCTGTTTGCAAAACCGGTTTTGTAGACGCCATTATTGATGTTGTCGTAGATGAAGGCATTGATCTCATCAATCTCAGCTCGCAATGCCTCAGGATAGTAATCAACAGTCTGGTTACTCCATTCATCAAAGGCACTGTTTAGCATGCGAATGATCTCTGAAGACTCATTGTTGACTATCAAATCCTTTTTTTTGTCATACAGTACTGGGACGGTTACCACCCCGTCATATCCGGGAGATACATGATTATAAAGTTGTTCCAGTTTCTGATACCCGTGAATATGATCAATGGTAGATCCTGAGTAGGGGCTGAACACCCAGCTCTCTTCTGGCATTACCGGGTTCACCACCGAAACGCTGATTATGCTCTCAAGGCCTTTTAATTTGCGAAAGATCAGTGTCCGGTGGGCCCAGGGGCAGGCGTGAGAGATATAAAGGTGATAGCGCCCTGACTCGGCCTTGAAGCCGCCTTCTCCAGTGGGGCCTGCCGCTCCATCAGGCGTGACCCAGTTTCTGAACTGGGATTCCCAGCGAACAAATTCACCCTTGTCATTATTGTTCATGGCAGCTCCTTAAAATAAATTGAGGTTGATTCGATGAGCACGTTATTGTCCTGGAAGATCAAACAGCAGTATTTCAGCTTGATCGATTCCATCTAACTGCACAGGTGTTTCATCTTTCAACGTTATCGCATCACCCGCCTTAAGTGTTTCGCCATTAACGGTCGCTTCGCCTCTGGCAACATGCACATAGGCCATGCGTTCAGCTGACAGCCTATAGCCAACTGACTCTTCACTATTCAGTAGTGTGCCATAGAGCAAGCCATCCTGGTGTGCGCTGATCGAATGGTCCCGGCCGTCTGGTGAAACCAGAAGGCGCAATTTCCCCTGCCGTTCTGACACGGGAAAGTGTTGTTGGGCATAGCCCGGCTCAACCCCTCTCTTGTTGGGTAGAAGCCAGATCTGCAGCAGATGAACCGTTCTGTCATCTGAAGGGTTGAACTCACTGTGTAAGACGCCACGACCTGCGCTCATGCGCTGAACATCCCCCGGGCGAATGACAGAACCATTGCCCAGGCTGTCTTTATGTTCCAGCTCACCTTCTAACACATAGGTAACAATCTCCATATCCCGATGGCTATGGGTGTCAAAACCGCTAGATGGCGCTATCCGATCATCATTAATCACCCGCAGGATAGAGACACCCCTATGAGCAGGGTCATAGTAGTTTGCAAAGGAGAAGCTGTGGTAGCTCTCCAGCCAGTCAAGCTGCCCTCTACCGCGTTCTGTTGCCCGTCTGATCTGTTGCATCATCGTCTCCAAATGTTGATGAAATCAGTCTAGTTATCTACTATTGAGTAATAAATACTCTTAAAAGCAAATGACTATTACGAAAAATGAAACAATATGATCTGGTTTCTCTTCGCAGTTTTGTTGCTGTGGTTAATGCGGGCAGTTTTAACCGGGCTGCGGAGCAGCTGCAGACCAGTACTGCTGCGATCAGCCGACGGGTTGCGGCACTTGAAACCGCGCTGGGTGTTCGATTGCTGAACAGGACCACCCGGCGTATCGACCTGACAGCATCAGGCAGGGCCTACCATCGTGATGTAACCGCCATTTTGGAGGCACTGGAAGAGGCCGAGGAGCGGATCAATTGTGATCGTGAAGGTATTGCTGGCACGCTTCGGATTGCGGCACCCTTGAGTTTTGGTACCCAGTGCCTGGGGCCCTTGTTGCCCTCGTTTCAGCAGCAGTACCCGGACTTACGCTTGCAGGTTCAGCTGGAAGATCGGTTTACTGAATTGATTGCGGATCAGCTGGACCTCACCATTCGAATCGGCACACTGGAGGATTCAACCTATGTGGCAACCCATATTGCGGAGCTTCCCCGGGTAGTCTGTGCATCCCCCGCCTATCTGAGGCGGATGGGGCTACCTCGGATTCCGTCTGATCTAAAAACCCATAACTGTCTGCACTATAATAATGTCAGCCTGCGTGAGGAGTGGAGCTTTCAGAGCGAGCAAGGGACAATAAGCGTTGAGGTTGGCGGAACATTTTGTGCCAATAACGGCGAACTCCTGCGGGAGGCGGCGCTACAGGATTTGGGTGTTATCTCCTTGCCGCGCTTTATTGTTGAACATGCCCTTGAGGCGGGTACGTTGACACCCCTCTTAACCCGTTATACAACGGCCTCAATGGGACTGTATGTGTTGCGGCCGAGTCGCAGTTTTACGCCAACACGGGTGCAACGCTTTATCGACTATCTGAAGCATGCCTATAACGAGTCGGTCTGAGTGGCCTGTACGATGATTGACTAAATTCTAAATTCGCACACAGAGGTTATGATGGGGCTGTTTTCTTTCCTAAAATCAATGGTCAGCTCGATTGAAACAGAGTCAGCGCCTCCGCTTCCTGCTGAGGAGTATAAGGGATTTCAGATAACGCCTGACCCACTGCTTGAAGAGGGACAGTACCGAGTTCGGGGTACCATACAGCAGGGTGAACAGACCCATGCCTTCATCCGGGCTGATCAGCTGCCCAATCGGGAGCTCTGTGCCAAGGAGACACTACGCAAGGCACGGGTCTTGATTGATCAACAGGGCAGTGCCCTGTTTAAGTGATACACCTCAACGGTATTTTGGCTAGACGGTCAGTAGCGTAATTGAAGGTGTATTCAGGTTTGGATTAGAGGCAAAGCCCCGCACCAGTACAATATAGTCACCGTCATTGACCACGCCAGACTCACGCGCAATGCGTCTCGCCAGTTTGTTCGGGTGCGTGTTACCCGCATCTTCGGCCAGGATGGGCAGTGTTCCCCATTGTAGATTAAAGCGTCGATAGGTTCCCGGATTGCAGGAGATGGCGAGCAGGGGGACGGTGGGTCTGGCGGAACTGATGGTGACAGCCGACATGCCACTGTTCGACAGGCTGATGATCAGCTTGGCCTGCATCTGCTTGGCCATGGATGCCGTACTGTGAGCAATGGCATGGCCAAAGGGGATAGGTGAATCCATCTGGTTCAGGTGCCGTTCAAGGTCTGCGAAGTTGTTCTCCTCAAACAGATAGGCTTCCGTCTGTTGAATAATACGTGCCATCATTTGTACGGTCTGTATCGGGTAGGCCCCCGCGGCTGTTTCTCCTGACAGCATGACTGCGTCCACACCCTCTGCAACCGCTTGTGATATATCCGAGACTTCAGCGCGTGATGGATGAGTGTTCTCCATCATCGACTCAAGCATTTGGGTGGCTACAATGACGGGGCGGTTCAGGTCACGCGCCCGATTAATCAGCTTGCGCTGGGCTACCGGTACCTGTTCGGGACGCAGTTCAACGCCAAGATCACCCCTGGCCACCATGATGGCATCTGAAGCGCGAATGATCTCTGAGGCGTTTGCCAGGGCCTCAGGTTTTTCAAATTTAGAGATGATGCCGGACTGGAAGCCGCCCTCATCGATCAGTTTTTTCAAACCCAGGACATCAGCCTCGGTACGGACAAATGAAAGGGCAAGAAAATCAACGCCAAGCGCCAGGGCAAATTGTGCATCCAGTTTGTCTTTCTTGGTCAGTGAGGGGGCCGACACATCAACACCGGGCAGGTTGATGCCTTTCTTCTCTTTCAGAATGCCACCCTGTATGACCTCGCAGCTGATCTCGCTGCCTTCAATGGCGATGACCTTTAACTCCAGCTTGCCATCATCCAGCAGAATTCGATTGCCAGGTTTAACGTCGTCAGCCAGTGCGGCATATTGAGAGGGGATAAGATCATCATGACCTACCGTGTCGCGGGTCGTCACGGTTATTGAAGTACCTGCTTTAAGTGTAATCTGACCCTTCTCAAAAAGGCCGGTTCGTATCTTAGGGCCACAGAGATCGGCAAACACGGCAATGGGGTTGTTCAACTCGTCTGCTATGGCGCGCACCGTGTCATACGTTGTTTTATGGTCCTCATGTTTACCGTGTGACATATTCAGACGAAAGACATTCACCCCTGCTTCTATCAGTTGGCGTATAACAGCGGGTTCCGCACTGGATGGGCCCAGTGTGGCGACTATCTTGGTTCTTCTGCTATGCAAAAGATTCAGTTCTGTTTTTATACCCATCTTCTGTTTCCTCGACTATTCATGAATTAGTAGCGACTGTTTTGACAATAACTGAATAGAGAGCGATGATTTTCATTCACATGGTGCTTCTGCCTTCTGTGGTTAAAGCTGTGTATAATCAGTCGGGTATCCACACCTGATTATAGTAAGTTCCATCCACCTGTATTCTGTTGGTAGGTTATGTCGATGAGGGATGTTGCATCCATCAGAAGAGTAGGGCGAGGCCGGCTTATCTTGTCGCCTTCCTGGCTGGTGCTCTCTCTATTGTTGATCGGCGCACTCCTGCTCGCTTTGAATAGCCAGCTGCTCTGGCGCATGGATCAGCTGCTTTACGATGCACAACTAAAACTCTGGTCTCGCCCTCCACCTCAGGATGTGGTCATCGTCGCAGTTGACAGCGGCAGTCTTACCCAGTTGGGGCGTTGGCCCTGGAAGCGGGGTATTCACGCAGAGTTGATTGATCGCTTATCCGCTGAAGGGGCGAGGGCAATCTTTCTGGATATCCTGTTTGTCGAACCCGATCAGCAACACCCCGAGGAAGATGCTCGTCTGGCTGATGCCATTGCACGAAGTAACCGGGTTTTTCTTCCGGTTATCATTGAACAGCTTATGCGAGACGGCCAGCTCACCGAGACCTTGCCAATGCCCTTACTTGCGGAGAAGGCAAGGGGATTTGGGCATGTGGATATTGATCTGGATCCGGATGGTATCGCTCGCCGGGTCTTTCTTAGGGAAGGTGTCGGATCGGCCCACTGGCCGAGTATCAGCGTGGCGATTCTGCAGGCCGTCAGTCCAGAGCAGGTCAAAACGTTGCCGGGCGGGCGAAATCCCGATGTGATCTCATCAGGTGCGGCGGCCATTGTTCGTGATCACCATATTCTGTTGCCGTTTGCCGGTCCCCCTGGACATTTCAATAGCCTACCCTATGCCGAGGTGTTGTCAGGTACTTATCCTGCTGACTACTTCAGGGATAAGATCGTGTTGGTGGGGGCAACGGCACCCGGTCTGGGTGATCTGATACCAACGCCTGTTTCCGGGTACAACCGACCGATGTCCGGTGTGGAGATTAATGCCAATCTCATTGATGCCCTGAGGCGTGGCATCGCGATTGAAACCCTGGATATCAAATGGCAGTTACAATTGACGGGCCTGATCCTGTTTTTATCACTGCTCTCCTTTCCGTTTATCAAACCCAGGCTGCTTTTTCTGACGGTTGGGGTGATGTTTTTCAGTACCCTGGGTATCAGTAGTCTGTTGCTGCATAGCCTGCAACTCTGGTTTCCTCCAACCGCTATCCTGACCGGTCTGCTGCTTGGTTTTCCTCTCTGGAGCTGGCGCAGAATGGTACGGACAGCCCGCTATTTTGAACAGGAGCTGACCCGTCTGCGAGAGGAACCCAGAAACATCCAGTTCTATGAGGCATCGGGACACTTTTCCAGTGGACTCAACTTTCTGAAAGAAATTTTACAGTTTGATGGCTGGGTACTGTGTGATGCGATGGGTCTGGTAATAAACAGCAGTGATCGTGCGCTTGTTGCCACACCGCCAGGATCACTGATATTGCTGGGTCAGACACGTAAAGAGATGTGGTTGTGGCTGTTGATTCCACGCGGTAATACCCATTGGCAGTTGGGCCTGAAGATGAATGAAGCGCTGTATCAGGACCCTGATGCCATGGAGCTACTGACTGAGTACATTGAGCAGTTTGGTGTTAACTATCGACCTGAACGCAGGGGCAATGTGGAGTTGGTCGAACGTCAGGTTCGCCGTGTTCAATCGGCTATTGCGGATCTGCGTTCAACCCGTCGGCTGTTATCCGATATCTTGCGTCAGATGGTGGATGGTGTCCTGGTTATTAACCTGGGGGGGCAGGTGGTCATGTCCAACAAGCGGGCGGCCCACTTTCTTGGTATTCCCGTAGAGAGTGATCCAGTGCTTTTTGATATGGATGTGTTATCCCATCATCTGAGCATCAAGGGTGGCTTGACCCTCGGTGCCGTGTTTAGAGATGTACTGGTGGATGGGAAGGTGGTCTCGCTGGAGGGGAGTATTGCCCAACAGGGTGAGATGCTGATACAGATTTCCCCCTTATCTGAAGCGGGTGGGCGCTTTAATGGAGCGATCATTATTCTGTCAGATATTTCTCCACTCAAAGAGAGCGAACGACAACGTACCCAGACCCTGAATTTTCTGTCACACGACTTACGCTCACCCCTGACCTCATTGATCTCCATGCTGGAGATACAGAAGTCCGGTGTAGAGGTCTTAACTGAAGTGGAGTTGAGTGATCGAATCAGTCGTTATGCCCACAAGGCGCTACGACTGGCAGATGATTTTCTTCGGCTTGCCAAGGCTGAAAATGCTGATTACGAAAACTTCCGGGAAACAGACATGGTGTCCCTTGCCCACAATGCCGTGGATGCGGTGTATGCAGAGGCCAAATCAAAAACAATTACATTGGAACGGATAATTCAGAGTGAAAATATCTGGATGAAAGCCGATGCTACCATGCTTGAAAGGGCGCTGATCAATCTGCTTGAAAATGCAATACGATACAGTCCTGTCGGCTCAAAGGTGACATTCCGCCTGGCATCCCATGAACAAGACGTGAGTTGTTGTATCGAAGACCAGGGGCAGGGGATTGCCAAAGAGGATCAGGAGAAAATCTTTGCACCCTATCAGCAGATTCGTAAGGGCGCGAGTAAGAATCAGAAGGGAACGGGGCTGGGTCTGGCCTTCGTGAAGGTCGTGGTTGAGAAACATCGTGGAAAAATCACTGTCCAAAGCGATGTGAATGTGGGGGCGAGTTTTTGTTTAACCCTGCCGGTTATAAGTGAAGCGTAGATCGTAGCCCGCTTTTGGAAAAGCATAATGATAGATAAGATTAAACAGTTTTTTGAAAACCAACTGGCCCCTGGCTCTGATGCCATGGCGCAAGATCCTGATCACGCCTTACAGTTGGCGGTCGCAGTGCTGTTGTTTGAGGTAGCCGAGTCGGACTATGAGCAGTTGCCAGAAGAGCGGGACGCTTTGTTAGCTGCGGTAAAGACCACCTTTAAGCTGAGTGATAAGGAGAGTTCGGCTTTGCTATTGATGGCAGAAGCTGAGCATGCGGACGCCACGGACTATTTTCAGTTTACCCGTCTGATTAATCAGCACTACACTGCGGAGCAGAAGATTGAACTGGTTGAAAAGCTCTGGCAAATTGCCTATTCAGATCAACAGCTGCATCATTATGAAGAGCATGTGATCAGGCGTCTGGCGGAGTTGCTCTACGTGCCGCATACGGCCTTTATGGCGGCCAAGCATCGGGTAATGGGAACCGGTCAGTGAGCGACTGATCTGTTTACCTGATTGACCTGCTCATCGGTCATGCTCACAACTGTTGTGTGTATGGCTCTGGTGAAATAAAAATAACCACTAAATGGATGAGGCCTTTATGAGTAGCACCCCACCCCTGTTTACAGCCTATTCTCTGGGTCAGCTGACGCTGTCCAATCGCATTGTCATGGCACCGTTGACCCGTAGCCGTGCGGCTGCAGGATTCATTCCAACAAAGCTGATGGCTGACTACTACGCTCAGCGGGCATCGGCCGGACTGATTATTGCGGAGGCTTCGCAGATCTCGCAGCAGGGTATGGGGTACCAGGATACGCCCGGTATTTACAGTGCCGAACAGGTGGCGGGTTGGCGTCAGGTTACTGAAGCTGTACATCAACAGGGTGGCGTGATTTTTCTGCAACTCTGGCATGTGGGGCGGGTCTCCCACTACAAGTTACAACCGGGGGGAGCCCAGCCTGTGGCACCCTCGGCCATTCAGGCGGATGCCATGACCTTTGTTGAGGGCGATTTTGTCCCGGCCAGTGAACCTCGTGCGCTGGAACGGGATGAAATCCCTTTACTTGTTAATGATTACCGGCTGGCCACAGAGAACGCCCTGGCAGCGGGTTTTGATGGCGTTGAGCTGCATGCGGCAAACGGTTATCTGGTTGATCAGTTCTTGCGGGATGGCTCCAATCATCGGACGGATGAGTATGGCGGTTCAATAGAGAATCGCTCACGCTTCCTGTTGGAAGTGATGAGTGCAATGATCGAGGTGGCGGGTAATCATCGGGTGGGCATCCGCTTATCACCCGTGAGTCCGGCGAATGGCATCAGCAATTCAGATAATCAAGCACTGTTTAGTTATCTGTTTGATCAGCTTGAACGACTTGCGCCTGTCTACCTGCATGTAATTGAAGGAGCCACCATGTCGTCGCGGGAGTTTGATCCTGATTTCGATTTTGGCCAGCTCAGAAAACGCTACAGCGGAACCTATATTGCAAATAACGGCTATACCCGTGACTTGGCGTTGCAATTGACGAATTCAGATTCCAAGGCGCTGGTCGCCTTTGGACGAAAGTTTATTTCGAATCCTGATCTGGTCAGGCGGCTGATGGAGGATGCGCCACTGCAAAGCCTGGATAAGCATACGCTCTATGGCGGTGGGGCAAAGGGATATACCGATTACCCCACCCTGTCAGACCAGGACGTTAATCCATCCCGCTGATGTAATTCGATAATGCCTGAATCTCAAACTCAGTGAGTTTGGATGCAATTGAGTGCATCACCGCATTGTCATTGGTACGGTTGCGCTTGTTGAAATCCTGAAGCTGACTGACCAGGTAGCGTTTGTGCTGACCGGCCAGTCGGGGCAGGCTTTGGGTGCCTTTGCCCTTTTCACCGTGACAACTTTTGCAGGCGGCCACACCGGAATAGGCATTCCCCTTGTGGTAGAGGTAGTAGCCCACGGCTTCAAACTCTTTATCCCTGACGCGATGTGACTGGGGCGGTTTTGCGGCAAAATAGCTGCCCAGGGCGGCCATCTCCTCTTCGGTCAGGTCGGCGGCCATCTCATTCATGGTCCCCTTGCGGCGGCCTGCCTTAAAGTCGGCCAGCTGTTTGGCAATGTACTCTGCGTGTTGTCCTGCCAGTCTGGGATAGATGGCACTTGAGCTTTCGCCCTCCAAGCCATGACAGAGATAACATTTTTCGGTAACGATCTGCTTGGCCCGATCAGTGGCCTGATCAGCCTGAGCCGTTCCGATCATCAGTGAAAATAAAAAAATGCCTAAAAGTGCCTTCATACAACCCCCTCGATACTGCTTGTCCAGCTAATGTAATAGAGATGGTGTCGCTTTTGCAAAGATATTCCGCAATAGGGTCCGCGCTAAAGTCCTACTCCAGGATTGTCCCGGCGGTATCAGGCTGCGTTTATCAACTGGTTAATCCGGGCCAGATGCTCAATGACCTGATCATCATCCTGTGCAATCTGTTTCTGCTCTTTGAGAATCTCGGTCAGGATTTCAGGCGTGGTGAGCGGGTTGGCCAGCACTACGCGGAATACCGTGATGGTGTCGCCGTTATATCGAGGAGGAGAAAGACGGGTTCGTGATACAAAAGAGACACCGGAGGCGCGTTGGCTCTTCTGGATCTGTTTAGTCAATTTATTTAGCTCGGCATTAATGGCCGACTGTGTGGCTTCACTGGCCGTTTTCAGTGCTTTTTGTATCGTCGCTGGCACATAGCGATAAGTGAGCAGATTAAGCTCCGGGCGGGTAATCAATTCAAAATCACCCGCTGCCTCGATCAGGTCTGCAAAATTACGTGCAGTTGCGATGCCCTTGTCGATCAATAACTCGTACCCCTTGCGCCCGATAATATTGAGGGCAGAGTGAACCAGCATGGCCGTGCCGGGACGGGAGCCTTCCAGGGTATGGCTGCCGAGATCCTTGGAGCCTTTACGTAAAATATACTCGGCGTGGTGTTCGATGCTGGCGAGTGACGCCGGGTTTTTAAACAGCACCATGCCTGCACCCATCGGGACATACATCTGCTTGTGGGCGTCGATGGTGACGGAATCAGCGCGTTCAATTCCCTTTAGCAGCGCTTTGTAGGTGGACGAGAAGAGGGTGGGGCCACCCCAGGCCGCATCGACATGGAAGTGGCAACCCGCTTCAGCCGCGATATCGGCCAGCTGATCCAATGGATCAATATTGCCGGTCTCGGTGGTGCCCGCAATACCGACCAAGCTGAGAATCTTTATACCCTGCTGCTTCAGCCCGGCGATGGTCTCCTGTAGCTTGCTGATGTCGATTTTATTCTCAGCATCGGTTGGAATGGCCATGATGGCATCCCTTCCAATACCGAGAATATCGGCGGCCTTACCGAACGAGTAGTGGCCACGTTGAGAGATCAGGACGGCTACACCATCACACTTATAATGTTGAAGCGCCTTGTGGAAACCCTCACGGGCGATGCCGCGAAAGCCGTCACAGGCCGGAAACAGGCTGTTTCTGGCGACCCAGAGTGCGGTGATGTTAGCCAGGGTTCCGCCAGAACAGAACGCCCCTAGGGCGCTCTCGGCGTTATGCATCCAGGTGTCATAATAGGCCGCATCCCGGTCATAGATCAGGGCGTGCAACATGCCCAGTACCTGGCGCTCCATCGGCGTGAAGGCCTTGGATGTCTCGATCTTGACCAGGTTTTGATTCAGCGCCGTCATGATACGGGAGAGTGGCAATATGAAGCTGGGCAAGGCGGTGGTCATGTGGCCGACAAAACCGGGGGAGGCGGTGTGGACGGATTGTGCCACTAGGGAATCCATCAGGAAATCAGTGTAGTCAGAGACAAAACAGGGCTGTTCCGGGATGGCGGGTGAGGAGAACTCCTCTTCAATCAGCGCCAGGTCTTTCTCGGTGGCCACGATACGGTTACGCAGAAAGCCGGCCAGGTTCTGGGAAATCTCCTGATCAATCTTGCCGAGCGTGGTGTCAGGAGACTCCTGAACGGTAAAAATACGATAGAGATTGCTGAGATTCGCAACAGCGGGTTTCTGATCGTTTTCGGGAATTGGAGTCATCATCACTGCGTAAAACACCCGGGTAAATGCCAGTGGCTAAATGTAGTGGTTGATTACAGCGCTGTCGAGTCTTTTTGCTGCTTTGCGTCATGCGGTTTGAGGAGTATCTGCAATATCATAGGTATATTGAAGGGTTAAGCGATAATGCTTAAAGTACAAAGAATCGTGGAAGGTGAAGCCTGTATCTGGCGGAGAAATGACTTTAGCGCTTTATTAGCAGGTCTAAAAAGCCTAGTTGGCTATCATCCAAAGCAATACCCTATTCTAGGGTCAACCCAGATTTCTATTGTATCTACAAATATGCCCAATTGGCTGTACTTGTCGTAAACGAGGAGCTGAACAAGAAAGTCGTTGGTAGCGTCTCATTTTAAATCCAGTATTCCAGATCTTTCTGACATGTTTGATGGTACTCAGGACCTGTTTAGAGTAGTGGCAACTTTAATCTATTCAAGAGAAATTAGTTTGATTATTTGCCATTCTGCGGGTGGCTTTTTTGATTTAAATATCAGCAAATGGCCGATTTCAACTAAAACATTATTTAATGTCAGTCTTTTTTACACTCTACCATTATTTGTTTCTTTAAAAGTGAATATAACCCATTAAATAATATAGTAATTGATAATGTTGGCGTTTAACTTGCATTGTCTTTATATAGTGCTGGTTTTCTGGAGGTTGAAAATGAAAAAACTCTTCAAAAGTTTATCTGTAGTGGCAATATTACTACTGTCAAGTAACGCTAAAGCTGCAACTATCTTATTCGGAGATGTTGGTACCGATTATTATAGCTATGGCACTGAAATGGTCGGTTACCTGTCCGGTGCCGGTCATTCAGTGACTCGGGTTAGCTTATATAATAGTTATGTGCCTTCTGATCTTACAGGCTTTGATCAAATATGGGTTTATGATTTGGAGGGACCTGGATCCGATAATAATACGTTCCAATCAGCAAACTATTCATCGATTGCAAATTGGTTTGATTCACAGTCCCATGATTTGATTGTTGACGGTAGAATTCTTTCTTCTACCACATATG
>JAPHUG010000263.1 GCA_026197195.1 Sedimenticola sp. | reverse complement strand
TAGGTATAAGGCCGATCTCACTTCAATACAACCCCCAACACACAACCGTCGTTTATAAAGTGTGTCGGGATTTCGTAAAAACAAACAGCAATAATCTTTTATATCAACCAGTTACTGGCGATCAATTACGCTTCATTATCGGGACGACGACTCAATACCTGGTCGATCAGTCCATAGGCGACAGCATCTTCGCCACTCATAAAATTATCGCGATCGGTATCTTTACCAATGGTTTCAAGCGACTGCCCGGTATGAGTGGCCATGATGGTGTTCAACCGGTCACGCAGCAGCAAAATCTCTTTGGCGTGGATCTCAATATCGGTAGCCTGCCCCTGGAAGCCACCCAGCGGCTGATGAATCATCATCCGGGAGTTAGGCAGACAGAAACGCTTGCCCTTCTCTCCACCCGCCAGCAGTAATGCCCCCATACTGGCCGCCTGGCCAATACACATGGTGCTGATGTGGGGCTTGATGAACTGCATGGTGTCATAGATAGCCAATCCGGCCGAGACAGACCCACCCGGAGAGTTGATATAGATATGGATATCCTTATCCGGATTCTCTGATTCCAGGAAAAGCAACTGGGCCACAATCAAATTGGCCATATTGTCTTCCACCTGACCGACCAGGAAGATCACGCGCTCCTTGAGCAGACGAGAGTAGATATCATAGGAGCGCTCCCCTCTGGAGGTCTGTTCAACCACCATCGGAATTAGCCCCAGATTATTAGCGTCCAATCCACCCATAGTTCTTATATCGGTCATTCTGAATAAATCCTTTAGTTATACCTTATTCGTCAGCAGCGTCGATATCTTTAGGAGCCGGGTTCATAACGGCATCAAAACCGGTCTCGCTCTCTTCAACCTTGACCTGATCAAGAACCCAGTCGACCACCTGCTCTTCCAGTACCAGGTTCTGAATACCCGCCAGCTGCTCTTTATTATTATAGTAATAATCAATGACTTGCTGTGGCTCTTCATAAGTTTGAGCAAACTGCTCAATCTTTTCACGCACCCGGTCTTCGTCCAGTTCGATCTTATTAGTGCTCAATACCTCAGCAATAATCAACCCAAGACTAACACGCTTTTTAGCCTGATCTTCGAACAGCTCAACCGGCAGGTTGATATTACTGCCCTGGCCACCCTGCGCCAGATTGGCCTTGGTCTGCTCCATCAGCACCTGTGCTTCGCGGGTAATCAGCGCCTTGGGCACATCCAGTGGATTCACCTCAAGCAGTACATCCATGACCTGTTCTTTTACCAGACCTCGAATCTTCTCCTGAAGTTCACGGGTCATATTGCCACGAATCTCTTTATAGAAACCCTCAACACCGTCTTCAGTTACACCGAACGCCTTAATGAATTCCTCATTGACTTCTGGCAGAGCCGCCTCGGAGACCTTGGTCACCTCAACCTCAAAGGTTGCCGGTTTGCCGGCCAGACTCTCAGCATGGTAGCTCTCAGGGAACGTCAGCTCCAAGGTGCGGCTTTCACCCGCTTTGGCGCCCAACAATCCCTCTTCAAAACCTTCAATCATGCCTTTTGAACCGAGCTCCAGAGGCACGCCATCAGCGGAGCCTCCATCAAATGCTTCACCATCGATGAAGCCCTTGAAATTGATGGTGATCTGATCGCCGTCTGCCGCCGCCCGATCAACCTCATTCCAGGTTGTCCGTTGCTTGCGCAGTTTCTCAACCATCTCAGCCATATCCTCATCCGTCACTTCAGCGACAGGACGGGTAACGGTGGCATCACCCAGTGGGTTGAGTTTGACTTCCGGCATGACCTCAAAGGTCGCTACGTAAGCCATTCCGGCATCGGCCGCTTTCTCCAGAGGCTCGATTGAAGGCTCACCCGCAGGATTCAGTTTCTCCTGCATCAGCGCTTCAAAATAGCTGGACTGCACCAAGTCACCAAAAACTTCATTTTTGGCATCATTGCTAAAACGCTTGCGTACCACTGACAGAGGCACTTTACCTGGGCGGAAACCGTCCAGTTTGACAGTTCGCGCGATCTCTTTCAGCCGCTTCTCCACCGCATCATTGACTTTCTCTGCGGGGATCTCAACAGTCATACGACGCTCAAGCCCTTCACTCGATTCAACCGAAACTTGCATGCAAACCTCATCTGGCAGGGATTACTGCCATTCCTCTGTCTTTAAAATAGAAGTGGCAACCGCTATGGCAGCTGCCGAAATATAGCCCTCGTTACAAGGGCAGCCGAACCTAACCAGCAGATCAGATAACAGGCATTTGGCCGATGTCACCCTCTGCAAATAAGCCGGCTATTGTACCTAAAATCAACCTTTATTAAAGCGTATTGTTTGTTATCACCTTCTCGGAAAGGAGATAGGCCTGAGGGTTTTTCGCAAATAGTCGGTTTGGTCGTGCGCATTCGACGATCAATTATTAGGAAAGTAAGGCGTTTTTAGCTGTAAACCGTAACCGCTCAATGAGCGTTTACAGAAGAAGAGTGGTGCCGTCCGGGAGACTTGAACTCCCACACCTTGCGGTACCAGAACCTAAATCTGGCGTGTCTACCAATTCCACCAGGACGGCATAGAGGGGTGATTATAGAGAGGTCACGACAAAGCGGTCAATTCAACACCACCTGTGCAACCCCGATTCAGCCAGAAAAACCTCTGATCTGATCATCCCCGCGTAAGCAGCTGCGCATTATACCGATAGCCTCAGTTATGTCTAACCCAATTTAGGGCCTGACAGATATTAATTCACACTTGAAAACAGGCCGCATCCGGCAGACCGCAACCTCAGTTGTTTCGGCTATCGATTCCGCGCTCCAGCTCCCCTGTTTTACGCAACTCACGTTTAAGAATCTTACCTGCCGCATTCTTCGGTAGTGCCGGAGTCAACTCGACCTTTCGTGGTACTTCGTGCCGGCCCAGGTTATCCCGGCAAAAACTCCGGATATCCGCAGGAGTGATCGTTTCACCCTCCTTCAGTACCACGTGGGCCACGGGAATTTCACCATGCAGTTCACTGGGCTCACCCACAACCGCTGCTTCCAGAATCGAAGGATGGGTGTAGAGCAGCTCTTCAACCATGCGGGGATAGACGTTCATCCCGTTCACAATGATCATGTCTTTTTTCCGATCCACGATATAAAGATAACCATCGGCATCCTTGTAACCCAGATCACCGGTCCTCACCCATTCACCAAAAAAACTCTCGGCGGTTGCCTCTGGCAGGTTCCAGTAGCCCTTCATGACGTTCGGTCCACGCACGCAGATCTCCCCGATCTTGTCGATACCCATCTGACGCCCGTCATCGTCATAGATTTCCATCTCAACATCAGGCACGGGCAAGCCCACCGATGCCGGTTTTCTAATTCCATCAATCGGATTCACACAGGTTACCGGGGAACACTCGGTGGGTCCGTCGCCCTCACAAACCGGCACACCAAAACGGGCTTCGAACTGCTGCATAATCGCTTCAGGCATCGCCGCCCCACCGGAAACACAATACCGAATGGTCGACCAGCGACTTAACTGCTCATCGGGCAGCCGTAGCAGGACGTTATACATACTGGGTACGCCCAGAAAGACCGTTGCCTTCACCGCCTCAATCACCTCTGAGACAGCGGTCGGATCAAACTTGGGCACCGGGGTAAAGCTCACGCCATGCAGTAGCGGTGTTAATGTGCCAACGGTTGCAGCAAAAGAATGGAACATGGGCAGCACCACCAACAGCCGGTCTGTACCGGGCTGAAGTTGCAGCGCGGTCAGCACACTGCAGGTATTGGATACCAGATTACTGTGGGAAAGCATCGCCCCTTTGGGGTGCCCGGTGGTTCCTGATGTATAGAGGATGGCCGCAAGATCATTCAGGGTATCAAACGCTGGCTGAGGTACAGGCGCTGCGGAGTGGCTAAACGCCTCAAACAGATGATCATCGGGATGAGCGCGATCATTACCAATACAGACGGCAAAGCGCAGCGCGGGTAACGCGTCTCGAAAAGCGGTCACCCCCGCCCCCATCAACTGGTGGTAGATCAGTCCGGTAACCCCAGCATCCTTAAGTACGTAGGCTATCTCCCGTGGATTCAGGAGGAGATTCACCGGCACCACCACCGCACCCGCCTTTACTATGCCGGCATAGGCATAGGCAAACTCAGCCGAGTTAATACAGTACAGGGCCACCCGGTCACCCTTGCCCACACCTTGCTCTGCCAGTGCGGCGGCAACCGCATCGGATCGCTCATTGACCTCGGCAAAAGTGATCGAGTGATCAGCAAACAGAATCGCTGGCTGATCGCCATATTGCTGCGCGGTCTTGCGCATCATTTCAGGGATAGAGGCTGTTGCAGTAAAGGTCATAGTCACGCTGCCTGATTAAGTGAGATACGGCAGGATAAAACCTGTCCAGGCAGGATGCAATGAAACCGATTACCCGGACGCCAGAGAACGCCGGGTAATCGGGGCAATCAGATCACTTTGGAGAAATTTTTCTGTTGCAGACCGGCCGAGAGGTAACGGTCAAATGCCATACAGACATTGCGGATCAACAGTCGCCCTCTGGGTAACACACGGATACCTGCGTCATCCATTTCTAGCAAGCCATCGGCGGCCATGTTCGGCAACCGATTCAACTCATCGGCAAAATAATCAGCAAACCGGATGCTCCAGGTCTGTTCGATAGCGGCATAATCAAGCACAAAATTACAGATCAGGCGGGTGATGACATCACGCCGAATCAGGTCATCCTGGGTCAGTTCGATGCCACGAAAAACCGCCAGCTTGTCGTTATCTATGGCACCGTAGTAGGCATCCAGTCCGCGCTCATTCTGGCTATAGGTATTACCCACCATGCCAATAGAGGTCACGCCCATGGCAACCAGGTCACAATCCGAGTGAGTGGAGTAGCCCTGGAAATTCCGGTACAGCGTCCCTTCCCGCTGAGCGATGGCCAGCTCATCATCAGGGCGGGCAAAGTGATCCATTCCGATGTAGATATAACCGGCCTTGGTCAGATGCTCCCCGGCCATCTGCAGAATATCCAGCTTAACCTGGGCCGCGGGCAGATCATCTTCATTAATCCTGCGCTGCGGCTTGAACAGCTCCGGCAGATGGGCGTAGTTGAAGACAGAGAGACGATCAGGACCCACTTCGATCACCCGGTCCAGGGTCTTGGTAAAACTCTCCACCGTCTGGAACGGCAACCCATAGATCAGATCAATACTGACCGAACGGAACCCGTTATCACGCGCCGCTTCCAGTACGGCCATGGTCTCGGCTTCAGACTGTATACGATTCACCGCTTTCTGTACGCGGTCATCAAGATCCTGCACCCCGAGGCTCAAACGATTGAAGCCCACCTCACGCAAGGTTTTAATGGTCTCTGCCGTCGCTTCCCGCGGGTCTATCTCTATCGAGTACTCGCCGGTATCGTCATCCGCCAACGTGAAATGTTCGCCGGTGACCCGCATCAGCTCCTGCATCTCTTTATGGCTGATAAACGTAGGCGTTCCCCCACCCCAATGCAGCTGCTCCACGACCCGGCTTTTGTCAAAGATCGCCCCCTGCATGGCAATCTCTTTATGCACTCGGTCCAGGTAATCCGCGGCCATGCTGCGATCTTTGGTAGCGATTTTATTGCAGGCACAATAGAAGCAGATGGTGTCGCAGAAGGGAATATGGAAATAGAGTGAAAGCGGCCCACCCGATTCGTTGGTAGCTTCAGCGGCCTGCCGATACTCGGTCTCTCCAAACGCCTCATGAAACTGAGGAGCCGTGGGATAAGAGGTGTATCTTGGCCCTGAATAGTCATACTTGTTTATCAGATCAAGATCAAAAACCAGTGATTGATCCATAATTAATCCTCGCCTACATCAAGACCACGGCGATGGGTCTCGTTTATCTGTTGCAAAAGCGTATTGAAGGGAATGTCATCACCATGGCGATTCGCCACCTCCATGAAGGGGAGATCATCCCGGCCGAAGGCGTAAGTGCCATCACACATTGATTGGTAAAGTTCTCCTACTCCCCGTTCCAGCGGCTCCAGATAGGCAGGAAACGTGGCCATCTCCTCCATCTCATAGAGCAGACACTCTTTTAAATCACCCACTTCAAAATGGGCCTGTTTAACCCACTCTGCATACTCTTGCGCCGTTCTCGCACGTTGGATTGCCATATTAACGCTTATCCTTCATCAAAAATCTCTTGGTACTCGGTTAGCTGCTCGGCCGTCAGGAGAAAAACCCCGTGCCCACCGCGTTCAAAATCAAGCCATAGGAAAGGCACATCAGGAAACCGTTCACAGAGGGCATATTCACTGTTACCTACCTCGACAACCAAAATGCCATCGGGTTCAAGATAATCGCTTGCCTCACGAAGTATTCGACAAACGATCTCCAGCCCCTCTTCTCCTGCCTCAAGACCCAGCGTCGGCTCCTGGTGATACTCATCAGGCAGGGTGGTCATCTCCTCATAGCTTACATAGGGTGGATTGCTGACGATAATGTCGTAATGTCGTCCATGCAGCCCTTCAAACAGATCCGATTGAATCGCCTCAACCCGGCCCTCCATGTCATGACGCTCAACATTCACTGCCGCCACCGCCAAGGCCTCGGGCGAGATATCCACCGCATCAATATCGGCCTCTTCAAAGGCATAGGCACAACCGATGGCTATACAGCCACTGCCGGTACAGAGATCCAGCACACGAGTGACCGTTTCAGGCTGAATCCAGGGTTCAAAGCGGGTTTCAATCAATTCTGCGATGGGCGATCGAGGCACCAGCACCTGGTCATTGACATAAAAATCCAGACCGGCAAAGGTGGCATGATGGGTCAGGTAGGCGGCCGGCACCCGACGAACAATGCGCTCCTGAAAGAGTTCATATACCCGCGTTTTCTCCTCCGGCGTCAGACGCGCATCCAGATAGGCAGGCGGCAGATCATGGGGCATGGAGAGGGCAAAAAGGACCAGACTGATCGCCTCATCAAACGGATTATCCGTCCCGTGGCCGTAGTAGAGATTCGCCTCGGTAAAACGACTGGCGCCCCAACGGATAAAATCCCTCAAGGTTTGCAGGTTTTGGATTGCTTCGGTCATCGGTTCAGGCCAACAGGGTAAGAACGCGAATAATAGCGTATTTAACGCCCCAGCTAAACTTGTGTGGCGAGATTGCCAGCGCTGTCATCATTAAAGGGAATTAGTCTACTGCCGATACCCTCTTGAAGCGTTCAATCACGCATAATACCGTTTCACCTGACCACGGGTATTGCTACCAACGTGCCTATTACAGCCTCTGAAATCAGCCAATTGCTCCCCTTGCGCGGTTTACCTGAACCCGTCCTGGATTATATCGCTCAGCAGGCCTGGAGTGAGCAGGCCAGCCAGGGGCTGGATCTCTATGCCTCCGACATCGCCCCTGAGAGTCTCTATCTGACAGAGGGCAGTGTCTCCCTGGTGCTCGAAGATGGCTCCACCCGATCCGTCAACGCCGGTTCACCAGAAGCCTTGATACCACTGGCAGCACCCAGGCCTACTGGCGCCATCCAGGCACTCTGCAACAGCCCGGTTGAACTGCTCTGCATCCCGCAGGATCTGATCGCCAGTATTTATACCTGCTGGTGGGAAACACAGCAGTCCAGCAATACGGGCATTGAACTGAAAGAGGACAATCTGGAAGACCAGATCTATATGAGTTTTTATCAGCAGATTCAATCCGGCGATTACGAACTACCCAGCATGCCGGACATCGCTGTTAAAATCGGCAAAGCCGTTGAGAATCCAAACAGCAGCAGTGATGATCTGGCCCGTATCATCACGGCCGATCCACCCTTGGCTGCCCGCCTGATCAGAACAGCCAACAGCCCTGCCTTTGGTGGCGAAAAAACCATTACTGATTGCCGGGATGCCGTGACCCGACTGGGTTATGGCAACACCCGAAACCTGGTGACCAGCTTTGTGTTAAAAAACCTGTTCCAGACTGACTCAGAGCTGGTTCAAAAACGGATGAAACAGCTCTGGCTTCATAGTCGACGAGTAGCGGCCATATCCCATGTACTGGCCTGCATGTCCCCCGGCCTGATCTCTGATCGAGCCATCCTGACGGGACTGATTCATGACATTGGGGTAATCCCCATTCTGATTGCGGCCTCAGAACAACCAACCCTGCTGAATGACCCACAAAAACTCGACAGCCTGGTAAACGCCCTGAAAGGCGAGGTGGGCGCGCTAATTCTTCGTAGCTGGGGTTTCCCGCAGAGCGATATTGATACGGTACTCAGTTGTGATGAATGGTTCAGACATAATGACCAACCCGCCGATTACACCGACCTGGTGATCGTGGCCCAGCTGTTCTCCTACGTGGGCACACCTGAGATGCGCAATCTTCCCTCGCCAGATCTATCACCTGCCTTCCATAAAATTGCCGGTGGCAAACTGAATCCACTCACTTCAATAGCCATCATTAACGAAGCTGAAAAAGAGATTAATGCAATAGAGGAACTACTCGAAGGTCATTGAGTAACCTGAGCAACCACACCTCGACGCATTTGACCAAGATCCGAAACGCCACGACCTAGAGCCACCGGTGTTAATGTCATGAAAGGCGTGCATGGTCATTCACGTTGGATTCTCTCCACGCTTTCAATAATCCCCCCCCTTCTGTAATCTGTTGTTCACTGTTTACACAGAGTGGAGCAAGCCTGCGTCGTGCTATGAAACTGCTGAAGATGTTAAAGACCCAAATTGCCGCAGCACTTGTGCTGATCATGTTGCTGTTTGGTTCAATTTTTACCCTCAGCATGGTGGCCCTTAATGAACAGCAGAGTTATAACGTCCTCCTCAACATTACCACCCGCCTGGAACAGTCTGCTCAAAACCTTGTAACCCTGGGACTGAACTATGCCATGAACGTCCCTGAAGACAGCAGCAGCTACGAGCGGGATGTCAAACTCTACTATCGAGCCATCCACGGTCAAGTCGAGATGGTAGACAGCATCACCCACAGTTTCATGGCCAAGGAGTTTTCACCGGCCTTAACCAATTTTGGCGACACCTATCATCCCCATCTCACCCCGGCCACCCAACAAGCGGTATTTGCGGTTGAAGAGATTTGGAAGGCGTTCAGAGAGGGTATTTTTGAGGCGCTTGGAGATGATAAGGGTATGCCCCGGCTGGAGCGTGCGGCCGAATATATTGCCCGCTACCATTCACCTCTTGCAGCGGCCATCGACATTCTTCTAACAAAGATTCAGGAACAGACTGAGCAGCAACTCAACCAAGTCTATCAACTCCATCTGGCGCTGTTGCTGACAGCGGTCATTATCACTTTCGGCGTATTCGGCTGGTTTTATCTTGCCGTACTCAAACCCCTTCGTTATGCCGTCAATGGCTTCGACAAGGTCGCCCAGGGTGACTTTGGTTTCCAGGTACCTGTTGCCAGCGAAAATGAGCTGGCCATGATGACGCGTTCATTTAACACCCTGTCAATGCGGCTGGACGCCATCTTCCGGTTAATTGACAAAATCCAGCAAGGCTCAGATTTGAATGAGACGCTCGGATTCGTTGCTGAAGAGTTTTCCGCCCTGCTACCCCTGGATTGGGTGGGCGCCCTGTTTGTTACCTATGACAACAATACCATTGTGCTGGAAGGGAGTTATCGCAGTGGGAAACCTGAAATCGCACAACGCAGTCGGTATCCATTGAAAAACACCCTGCTGCTGAAGGCACTTGAGTCAGGCGAACCGTTACACATTCCCAATATGCCGGAAACCGGAAGTGAAAACCCCGATTTTCAATTTCTTAATCATCTGATCAATGACGGATTGAAGGACGCCATTTTCCTGCCTGTCACAGAGTTTAGCCCGATCCCGGCAGTACTGGCCTTTGCCACCAGCGAAAAGAATGCCTATACGTCAGAACATCTGGAACTGTTGACCAATATTGCTGGACTGATCACCCATAGCTTTGGCAAAACCGTTCGCCTGGCTGAGCATAGTCGCCTGGCCGCCATAGGCGGATTTGCCTCAGGCATCGCCCATGAGATTCGCAGCCCACTCTCAACCATCAGTATGGCACTGGACTATTTCCAGAAAGTGGAGCTGCCCTCAGCAGCCAGCAAGCGGGCCAACCTGGCACACAAGGAAGCCGAACGTATGGCCCGCCTGCTGGAAGAGATATTGCTCTACGCCAAACCCTTGCAACTAAAACTTGAACCCGTTGACCTCAAGCAGCTGCTACTGCAACTACTGGAGACTCACAAGGCTATTGCCGAACAAAAACAGCAACAGTTTCACTGCAAGAGCAGTGCAGCCTCAATGGTCATGCAGGGTGATCCCGACCGCCTGATACAAGTCTTCCTTAACCTGGCCAGAAATGCCTGTGAAGCGGCCCCCAATGGCAGCGCCATTCACTGGCAACTAACGGACGAACCGCTCTCCCGCTCTCTAAAAGTCGTTATCAATAACCCGGGTGTGCCGATACCAGAAGAGCATGTCGGAAAGTTATTTGACCCGTTCTTTACCACCAAGACCAACGGCACCGGCCTAGGGCTGAGTATTGTAAAGCGCATTGTTGACGGGCTGGGTGGTGACATTTCCGTTCACTCAAACAACGAGCAAGGAACCACCATTACACTGCTTTTCCCACAAGCATAATAAGTGCCGGTCAACGCGCATTATGCACCAACAAAAGAGATCAAGGCCTCCATAAAAAAGGCCGCCCAGAGGGCGGCCCAAATGCAGTGAGACATTTTTCGAAGCTGTTTTAAGCAGCAGCGGTATCCGCTGAAGCGGTCGGCATAATGCTGGCCTTTTCCTTCTCTTTTCTGCAGCCTTGCTCTTTCAGACCGCCACGTTCAACCAGCTCGGCCAGTGTGATACTTTGCAGAAATGAGAAAATTTCGTTACTCAAATCATCCCAGAGGTTATGAGTCAGACACCGTTTTCCATCCTGGCAGTCACGGTTGCCACCACAGCGGGTGAACTCCACCCACTCATCTACTGCGCAGATGATGTCCGCAATTGAAATCTCATCCGCCTCACGGCCAAGATAATAACCACCACCCGGTCCACGTACCCCTTTGACCAACTGCTTGCTACGCAGGGCGGCAAAAAGCTGCTCCAGATAGGATAAGGAGATCCCCTGAGTCTCAGAGATTTCGGCTAATGTTACTGGTCCATCACTACCATTCAGTGTGAGATCCAGCATTGCAGTTACGGCATAACGCCCTTTAGTAGATAGTCTCATAATCTTAGTCTCGCCCGGTGAATAATTACCTAGTCATTTACTTGGTTATAAAACTATCATTTTCCTATGGAAATTGTCAACAAATATTGGATTTAGTCTACTTGGAGAGCTGAAACAAACACGGAATATCGTATTTGTTACTATATTTTTCAATTAGTTATATTGATTGTTAACAACTGTAAACGAGTAAAGTCGGGGCTGTTTTATTATCTGAAGGGTAGCCTGTATTGAAGCGAATACATACCGTCAGGCTGGCGCCAACGGCTCCTCACTTGAACGAAGCGTGGCGTGTCCGGCATGAAAGCGGTGCCCCTGATGAACGCAATAAGAGAGCCATTTGGAGAGAAACAGGCCGACTTTCCACTTCTGCTCCAGGGTAGGCCTGATGAACCCCTGATTTAAGGGCAGGCTGCTCTGCTTCAAGCTGAGCACTTCTGCCTGTCTGGAATCATGATAGATGCGAATGGTGGCATCCGGATCGGGCAGTTGACCGGACTCATGGGCAAAGTAGTAGGTGAGGTGCAGCAGCGTGGTATAGGGCGTCTGCTCCAGGATCTCAAGATAAAGATCCATGGAACCCTCCAGGCTGGAGAGATAAGTCCCATTCAGTTTTCGCATGTCCGGTGACAAACGCATCAAGTAGCGGTAGTTCTGATCACAGAGGTCCATCACCCAACCCACTGAGGGCTTACCTGAAATCAACGCCTTCAGGCTCCAGGGGTAGTAAGGTCTCAATGAATAGTCTGTTATCTGCATTTAGATCTATTAAATCCTGATTGTTCCCACTATGACTTGCGTGGACGTCCCGGCTTACGCTTTTTTGCGCTTAATGACTTCGCCTGTTGCCTGTCCCACTTCTGAAGAAACTTGGCGACGGCTAGATTTCTTGCCTCTTCAATCCGTCGCTGTAGCGCCTCTTCACGGGCCAAACTTTTCTGTTCTGACTCGATCTGTTGCAAGCGTTTTTTAGTCTGGCCAAGCTGCTGTCGAAGCGCACGTCGTTCAGCGGTTAATGTGCTTATTTTAAGCTGGGCATTATGTAGCTGATCCCGTCGCTTCTGTTTCTCATTACTCAACTGCAGCTGGAGTGTTTCCAGCTTGCGCTTTAACGCATCGACTGAAACAGGACGGCCTCGTCTGGGCCTATTAGTTGTATCGACACCGGGGGCGGTTACTGAAGTCGGCCTTTTGTCCGTCGCCATTTTGGATCTTGATTTGGAGCGGATTTTGCGCTGTTTTTGTGTTGCCATTGCTACGCCTTCTTACAAGATTTAAAGCATATTGCACCATCCCTAGTGATTAAAAAAACGTGTTTATAAGAAAGGGATGGTCTGAATAATTGATGCCTGCCGACATCACGTTCCATCTTGGCTCC
>JAPHUG010000484.1 GCA_026197195.1 Sedimenticola sp. | reverse complement strand
GCTGGTCGAATGTTTCAGTCGAGAGAGTTGTGATTGTAAAATTGTACCGGCCTGTCGCCTGACCGGCATTCTGCGTGAGGCCCAGGAAGCCTTTTTCACAGTGCTGGATCATTACACCCTGAAGGATCTTATTCGCAATGAAAACGCCCTTAACCAGATTCTCCATGTCAATGCGACACCTTAGCCATTTTCACCCGACAAACACCCTGCAAGATAGAGCAGCAATCTCTTTTTACTTCATCAGCACGGCAACATCTGTCCGTTATGCATGAATGAATGGCCTATTCTCTAAAACCTTTCCCTTTCCAGTAGCTAACATGGTCAGCAGGTGTAAATGATCATGACTGCTCACAGGCACAGAGGAAGGTAACACCATTGAATAAACTGACGCTATTAATCTGCTTTTTTGCTTGCGCAGTAATCGTTGCTCTTTTTCTCGCGCCTCCTGGCTTTCTGCTGGACAGCGAATTAACAGCGGCTGCGCTGATTGTGGCTGTGCTTGTTCTTTGGGGGACTGGTGTTATTCCTGAACATCTAACAGCCTTGATCTTCTTCCTGATCACCATGCTCTTTTCAATGGCCCCCAACTCGGTCATTTTTTCTGGTTTTCAGACGACAGCCTTCTGGCTGATTTTTTCAGGGCTGTTTATTGGATTGGCCATTACGACGACGGGACTCGGTAACCAGGTTGCGGTAAAAGTCGCCAGCCACCTGAACCGGAGTTATCGTACAACCGTCATGATGATTACCTTCCTGGGCGTGGCTTTCGCCTTCATTATGCCGTCTGCAATGGGCCGGGTCATTCTGCTTGTACCCATAGCACTCTCCATTGCATCCCATCTCGGTTTTGCCAAAGGAAGTCCGGGGCGAATAGGGATTGTCCTGGCCCTGTTACTAGGTTCATTTATTCCGGCCTTTTCTATCCTCACGGCCAATGTTCCCAACATCATCCTGGCCGGCATGGCCGAATCTGAATTTGGATATACCCTGCTTTATGGCCCCTATCTACTGCTACATTTCCCGGTACTGGGCTTGTTGAAGGCTCTAATGACCGGATGGATAGTAGGAAGGTTGTTTGATGACCAGCCAGATAAAACCGGGCTAGATGCTCTACCTGAACCGTCAGCACATCACCCGGCTGAGAAGCGAAAACTGGCCATTCTATTGTTGGTGATGGTACTGCTCTGGTTTACGGATTTCATACATGGCATTTCGCCTGCCTGGATCACACTGACCGGAGCCATTCTGTTGATTTCACCAGGCATAGGCCTGTTGACTGCGAAACAGTGCACCGAAAAGATCAACTACAACCCCCTGTTTTTTGTTGCCGGGATACTCGGCTTTGGTGCCTTTATCGACCACTCGGGTATCGTTACCCGCCTGGCCGACCTGACCTTGCAGAGCCTGCCATTTAATCCCGGGGATGCCTTTCAAAACTACATGCTGACGGCTCTGATCGCCACGATAACCGGCTTGTTTACAACCCTGCCCGGCGTACCCGCAGTCATCACCCCCCTTTCAGAGCCGATTGCTCAGTTATCCGGATTCAGCCTGGAGTCTGTCCTGATGCTTCAGGTGGTGGGGTTTTCAACCCTTCTGCTACCCTATCAGGCACCGCCTATCATCATCGGCATGCAGCTGGCTGGAGAGAACATGGGACATGCCATCAAAGTCTGTCTGATATTGGCCGCCTTTACCCTTGTTCTGCTCCTGCCTTTAAATTATCTCTGGTGGGAATGGCTGGGTTCGATGGGTTAGCGGGTCGCTGATTGAACAGCTTGATTGTCTTACCAACAGATCTGATATAATTCTCCCATTAAAATTGTTGAGGAGTTGTATCGTGCCCAAGGCTTGTGATCTGAAACGCGGTGTTATTGTTGAAATCAATGGGGCACCTCATGCAGTCAAACAGGTGGAAGCCAAAAGCCCCTCTTCACGGGGTGCCGCTACCCTCTATAAAGTCCGCTTCACCAATCTACAAACGCGGCAGAAACTGGATGAATCATTCAAAGGTGATGACATGCTGAAAAGCATCGACTGTCTTCGCCCACAGGTCCAGTACTCCTATCTTGACGGTGATAGGTATAACTTCATGGATATGGAGGACTACAGTCAGTACGCCATTAACCGGGAAGATATTGAAGAACAGATCGGTTATCTGACAGAGGGACTTGAGGGTATTACCGCATTGATTGTTGAGGGTACGCTTTTGGGTATAGAACTGCCGCAGTCCGTCAGCCTGACCATTACAGATACCGCACCGGGTATCAAGGGTTCCACCGCCACCGGTAGAACCAAATCCGCCACCCTGACAACCGGCCTGGAGATACAAGTACCGGAGTATCTTGAACCGGGTGAAATCATTAAGATCAATACCGGCACGGGAAAGTTTATCTCCCGCGCCTGATTCGATCGCTGTTAATGGTCGATAAACTGCCCATCGGGCGTAACGATGGGCAGTCCGAAGATCTGCCAGACCTGCATACCCCCTCGGTAGTAAAACAGCTTTTCAGCCGGGTAGCCGATACTCAGCATCCCCTTGATTGCCGTCGGTGATTGGCCGCACCAGGGACCGTTACACCAGAGGACAGCCTTCTTCGCTTTAGAGAAGTCCCAGCCGTTACCAGCCTCCGTCACGCCCAGCTGCTCCAGTGCCTCTGCCAGCGTAATATCATCAGCGCCCTGCCCTGGATTCAGGTGGGTGAAGGGGATATTGACTGAGCCTGGGATGGTACCCCGGGCGTGCCAATCGGGTGTCCGTGCATCCACCAGGAGACCACGCCCCTCTGCCAGATCACTGCGCATAAATTCAACCAGTTCTAACTCGCCAATGGTCATGACCCCGGGGGCCGCCTCCATGGGTTGAGCGCAAAAGGGTGGGCAGGGTCTGGAAGTGAGCGAAAAATCATTGGCGAGAGTCGCGCTACGATCCTGATTACGCCTGACGGTAAGTAGTTGCGTACCATGAGTAACCTGAAACTCGGCAATATCCCGGGTGATCTTTACATCAAGCTCTGCACTTGCACCTGTAGAGAAAAGCGCCAAGGCAAGCACCACTGTATTCAGTTTCATCTATAGCCTCCCTATTTATTTAAGCCTTCTATCCACTGCAAGCAGCGGCATGGGCCTTTCTGTTGTCCGTAACAGTATATCGGATAAGGGCCACCAGACAGCCCTTATCTTTTAAGCGTTTTTACTCGGCAACAGGTTTACTCTTCTTCGCTTTACTCTTTTTATCGCGCTTTTTCTTCTCTTTTGTCGCCTTGGATGGCTTCGCGTTGTCTCGCTGAGGGCTTTCAGTTCTATATTTCTTCAGTCGAAGCGGCTGATTACAGACATACACCCGCTGCAAGTGCTTGAAGACATCACCGGGCATCCCTTCAGGCAGATCTACCAGGGTATGTTGCTCAGCAATTTCAATGCGTCCGATTAGTGCGCCATCCAGACCCGCCTCATTGGCCAGGGCACCGACCACTTCCCGTGGGCTGACACCATGCTGGGAACCAACCTGAAGCTGATACGTCTCCATTGGCACGTCGTTACGCTTAGGTCCGCGGGATTTCTTGGCCGATTTATCTCTGGGTTTGCTATCAGATTGATAGTCACCACGCTCTTTTCGACCACGTGACTCTCCACGGGCAGGGCGTGGTGGGGCAACATCCTTAACGATAAAGGGTCGATCCTTCTGTCCAAGATAGGTTAGTGCGGCAGCAATATCCTTGATGCTCATCTCCTGTTCCTGAACCATCCGGCTGACCAGCCCATAATAGTAATCCAGGTCCTGTTCAGACAAGGTATCGCGTATGGTATGGACAAAGCGGTCGATCCGATGCTCACTCAAGTCACCTGCGGTGGGTAGCTCCAGCGCGGGAATCTGTTGACGAATGGTGCGCTCAATGGTTTTTAGCAGGCGCTGTTCACGGGGTTGAACAAACAGCAGTGCTTTGCCCTTACGCCCCGCACGACCCGTTCGGCCGATTCTGTGAACATAGGATTCTGGGTCATTGGGGATATCAAAATTGACCACATGACTGATACGCTGCACATCCAGTCCACGGGCAGCCACATCCGTAGCCACAACAATATCGAGCTTGCCCTGTTTTAGCCGCTCGATGGTTCGCTCACGCATGGCCTGATTCATATCACCGTTAAGCGCTTCAGCCGCAAAGCCGTGTGCTTCCAACTTATCGGCGACCTCGACTGTTGCCAGCTTGGTACGAACAAATACGATCATGCCGTCAAACTCTTCCACTTCGAGAATACGCGTCATCGCATCCATTTTGTGGTGGCGTGAAACAACATAGTGAACCTGATCAATGGCTGTGACCGTCTCACTTTTTGATTTGATCTTTATCTCAACGGGATTTTGCAGATATTTTTTGGCCACTTTTCGGATGGCATCCGGCATCGTGGCGGAGAACAGTGCTACCTGGCGTTCAGCAGGAGCCTGCTCGAAGATCCACTCGATTTCATCGATAAAGCCCATCTTGAGCATTTCATCCGCTTCGTCCAGCACCAGGCTCTGGATTCCACCCAGTTTCAGCGTACCCCGTTTCATATGGTCAATAACTCGCCCGGGGGTACCGACAATAACCTGGGCTCCTCGCTTCAACTGGCGTAGTTGCAGGCTAATGCTCTGCCCACCATAGATCGGTAACACATGAAAACCACCCATATGTTTTGCATAACTCTGACAGGCCTCAGCCACCTGCAAGGCTAGTTCACGGGTGGGTGCGAGAATCAGAATCTGCGGATCACTGGTACCCAGCTTCAGATTACTCAATAGCGGCAGGGCAAAAGCAGCGGTTTTTCCGGTGCCGGTCTGCGCTTGTCCGAGTACATCATTACCAGCCAATAACTCCTTTATACAAGCGGCCTGGATGGGTGTTGGCGTTTCGTAGCCCTGATCCTGAATCGCCTTTAAAATAGCGGGCGATAAGCCGAATGTGTCAAAACCTGGAATGGCCGGTGCTGTGTCCATAGTGATACCTCTGGAGGGTGTTGTATCCACCGAAGAAGCTCAATGGAGAGTGGAGATGGAGAAGGCGCGGGATTGTACAGACAATTAGATGCGATGGGTAGTCTTATCGCTGATTATCTTAAATTAGGCGTTTAGTGTTTATAGAAAACAGAAACGGGGCACAAGGCCCCGTTACCATTAGCGCGAGGCTTTTTGGTTAGGCATCAAACGGGTGCCGCACCACAATCGTCTCTTTACGGTCAGGCCCGGTAGAGATGACATCAACAGGCACACCCGTCAACTCCTCTAGCTTACTCAGATAACGACGGGCATTTTCTGGCAGATCATCCGCGCTGGAAGCACCGATGGTGGATTCACTCCAGCCTGGCATCTCCATATAAACGGGTTCGCACTTCTCAAAGCCATCGGCGCCTACTGGGGGAACAGTCACTTCAGCACCATCCAGTTTATAGGCGGTACAGACTTTGATCGTCTCGAGACCATCCAGAACATCCAGTTTGGTTATGCACATTCCGGTTACGCTGTTGATCTCAAGTGAACGCTTAAGCGCCACGGCATCCAGCCAACCACAACGGCGTTTACGACCCGTAGTCGCACCAAACTCATGACCCTTTTTACCCAGATAATCACCCACATCATCGAACAGTTCGGTCGGGAAAGGACCCGCACCCACGCGCGTGGTGTAGGCTTTGACAATACCCAACACGTAATCAATGTGGCAGGGCCCTACTCCACTACCACTGGCAGCACCGCCGGCCGTAGTATTTGAGGACGTCACATAGGGGTAAGTGCCGTGATCGATATC
>JAPHUG010000117.1 GCA_026197195.1 Sedimenticola sp. | reverse complement strand
GAGCAAGCCTGCTTCCAGATACAGTAGATCAATCCACGCAGTGATGAGCGACCGGCTATTTGCATAAAATTCGTAGCGAATAAACCCATCTATTACGACCTTCCGCCCGAAGCTGAGCAGATGGTAAAACTGTATATCACCAGCGAGCGGAGAGGGCGTCTGCCCATCCCCCGAATAGAGGTCTCCAGCACCTACCCACTAGGTCTTTTCCACGCCTGGAGTTATATCGAACTGCAAGGTGAAACCCTGGTCTATCCCGCTCCGGGTGAAAAACAACCCACCGCCGATCTTCCCAGTTACCAACCCAGCCAGCAGGGTGACAAAGGTGTCGGTGCTGATGACTTTGTCGGCCTGCGCAGTTACCGGGACGGCGATTCACCCAAGCAGATCGACTGGAAGGCCCATGCGAGAGAGCAAGGTCTGCACACCAAACAGTTTGGCGGTGATAGGGCTGACAGTTGTTGGCTGGAGTGGGACCACTATCCCCATCTGGACAGTGAGGGGCGACTCAGTGCCCTCTGTCGTGGCGTACTGGATGCCGTGGAACAGCAACAGGCGTTTGGTTTGCGTCTGCCCGATGTAACACTGAAGCCTGCCCGTGGCGAGCAACAACGGGTGAAGGCCCTGCGTGCCCTGGCGCTTTTCGGCGAGACGGCACCATGAAACCGCAACCGCTGAGTCAATCGCTACTCTATGCCCTGACCTTGATAACCGCACTGGTGGTTGCACCCCATTTCCAACGCTTTGAACCGACCATCACACTGGCCTTCATTGCGGTACTGGGACTGCGCTGGTCCACCCTCTACTTCTCCCGCTGGAGACCTGGCAAAGGCCTGTTATTCACCGTTACCTTAATGGCTGCGGCGTTGATCTTCACCACCTATCCGTTGCTGATGGGACTGGAGGCCAAGGTGGCACTGCTGTCACTGATGCTCGGGCTGAAACTGATGGAGTGTCGCACCCGGCGGGATCTGATGGTTGTGGTGTTTCTGGGCTACTTCACGCTCATCACCCATTTCCTGTTTGACCAGGAGATGCTGCTGGTTGGCTACAGCATACTGATGGTGGTTGCCTTGACCGGCCTACTGGCAGAGGCCAGCCGAACAACCCCAAGTCATGGCTGGCACCTTTCGTCACTGCGTTATTCCGGCGCCCTGTTAGTGCAGGCCCTGCCAATCATGCTGGCCCTGTTTTTCCTCTTTCCCCGTATCAGCGGACCTCTCTGGAACCTGGGCGTGGATAACTCCACCGGCCGAACCGGTTTAAGCGACACCATCACCCTTGGCGATATCAGTAAGCTGATCCGCTCCCGGGCGGTCGCTTTTCGGGTCGACTTTGACCAAACCGCCCCACCATCCCGACTGCGTTACTGGCGTGGTCCGGTGCTCTGGCATACGAATGGCACCCGTTGGAGCCGAACCCGTTATCTACTCACAAAAGAGGTGAGCTATCGCAGTGATTCGCCACCGTTATCCTACCAGGTAACCCTGGAGCCGTCGGCCAATGAGTGGCTTTATGCCCTCGATCTCCCTGACCAGATCCCGCCCAAAGCGTCGCTCTCACCTGACTTTCAAATTCAGGGTGAGGACATTCGAAACCAACGTTACCGCTACGGGATGACATCCCGCCTTGAATACCATACGGGCCCGATCAATAGCGTAGAACAGCAACTGGGCCTGCAATTACCGGATAACATCACACCCCGCATGCGGTCACTGGTCAAACAGTGGCAGGCCCAGTCCCGCTCCAAAAAGGAGTGGGTTAACCAGGCACTACACTACTTTAGAACTGAGCCCTTTTATTACACCTTGAGCCCACCCCCGCTGGGTAGCAATCCTGTAGATCAGTTTCTGTTTGATAGCCGTCGCGGCTTCTGCGAACACTATGCCACCAGTTTTACCACCCTGATGCGGATAGCGGGAATTCCGGCCCGGGTGGTGACCGGTTACCAGGGGGGAGAACTCAACCCGCTCGGTAACTATCTCATTGTCAGACAATCTGATGCCCACGCCTGGAGTGAGGTGTGGCTGGAGGAGAGCGGCTGGACCCGCGTAGATCCAACGGCTGCCGTGGCACCGGAAAGGATTGAGCAGACCTTTGATTTTGATCTGGAAGAGAACAGTATCCTGGGCTTACCCGTCATCTTCTCTACCGCTAATAACGGCTTGCTAAACGATCTGGCACATCGGTTCCGCCTTGGGGTGGATGCAGCCAACGCCTCCTGGCATCGCTGGATCCTGGGCTACTCGAAAGAGCAGCAGCAGAAGTTGATGCAGCTGTTGGGACTGGGTCAGCTGGACGCTATGAAACTGGCCATCACCATGATTCTGGTCATCGCCGCCATCATCCCCGTCTTGCTCTACTTGTTACGACGACGCCATCAAGTGAAACCCGATCCGATAATGAAAGACTACCTGACCTTCTGTTACCGGCTCGGGCGAAAAGGGATTCAACGATTTCCCTATGAAGGACCCAGTGACTTCGCCCGCAGGGTTATACGCAAGCGACCGGATCTCAGGCAATCCGTAGAGAGGATCACCCAACACTATATCAAGCTGCGTTATGGCCAATCAGACAGCCCGCAGCTTCGCCGCCGGTTTCATCAATTAGTGCGGCAGTTCAAAGCCTGATAAACAGCGCTTTAAACTACCAGTTCTCTGCCAGCAGTTCGAAATGGGCCTGTGGGTGCAGACAGGCCGGGCAGACATTGGGGGCCGCCTCGGCTTCATGCAGATAACCACAGTTGCGACAACGCCACACCACCTTGCCATCACGCTTGAACACCTTGCCCGCTTCCAGATTGTCCGCCAGGGTTTGGTACTGTTTACCGTGCTGTTTCTCGGCAATACTGATGGCATCAAAGGCTGCGGCCACCTGTTTGAAACCCTCTTCTCGGGCAACCTTGGCAAAGGCGGGATACATCTCGGTCCACTCGTGCTCTTCACCCGCCGCCGCCGCACGCAGATTTTCCAGCGTGGTTCCTATCATGCCCGCCGGAAAGGTCTCCGTTATCTCAACATCACCCCCCTCGAGAAACTTGAAAAAGCGTTTAGCGTGCTCTTTCTCCTGATTGGCGGTCTCTTCAAAGATGGTGGCAATCTGCACCAGCCCCTCTTTACGCGCCGCACCCGCAAAGTAGGTGTAGCGATTCCTTGCCTGGGACTCCCCGGCAAAGGCGATCAGCAGATTCTTCTCGGTTTGTGAACCCTTGATACTTTTTTCCATGATACAACTCCCGTAAACCTTATAACGCTTCTGGTTTATAGTACCGCTAAACTCTTTGTGAATACCACTTGGAAAGATAGGTGGCCAGCAGAATGCCGAGGAAGATGGTCACCATACCGATGACGTGATAGGGCCGAAAGGATTCGCCCAGAAAGATGACCGCCAGCAGGCTGGCAAACACTGAAATCAGATTGCAGTACAAGCCCGCCTGATTGGCACCGCCAATCAATACCGCTTTGTTCCAGAAGTAGTAGGAGAGGATAGAGGGGAAGATCGCCACATAGCCAAGTATCAACAACGTATCCTGATTAATACTGAGCGTTTCGCGCCCACTGATATCCCACAGGTAGAAGGGAAGAATGCCAAGGGTCCCCATGAAAATCAGCAACAGAAGCAGGCCCAGTTTATCCAATTCTGACGGTAGCTTTTTCATCAGCACCGAGTAGAGCGCAAAACCAAACACTGCGGTGAGCATCAACAGATCGCCGGGATTCAGTTGCAGACCCAGTAACAGGCTCCAATCACCCTTTGAGATCACCACCGCCACGCCCATCAACGCCAGCAACATACCCAGTTTCTGTAAACCATTAGCCCGCTCCTGCCCAAACAGCCAGGTGAGCAGAAACACATTCAGCGGCATGGTCGCACTCACCACCCCCACATTAATGGCACTGGTCCACTGCAGAGCAAGATACTGAAACGAGTTGTAGATCGAGACACTCAGAATAGCCAACAGACAGAGCAGCCCAATATGCTTTCGATAATAGGGAAAGTCCTTTAGGCAGCCTCGCCAGGCAAAGGGTAGCAGGCAGACAAAGGCCAGTACCCAGCGCCAGAACGAGAGCTCCATTCCGGACATAAAATTGAGCGCATATTTACCCACCACCGCATTACCACCCCAGAACAGTGTGGTAAGGATCAGCAGTAACGCTGGCCGTTCCAGCGGATTAAGTAAACTCAACTGGGGTCTGGCTCAAAATCCGCCAGGCTGATCGTGATCAAGGCCGACGCCTGTATCTGGCCGGGAAGGGTTGCCACACAATCCGCAATCACCTGTTCTGCATCCGCACCAAAGGCACCGTGATCACTCATGAACCGATCAAGCGCAGCACTCTGTTGACGGATCATCTCCCGGACGATGGCGTGGGTACCCAGCGTCTCCCCGGGAAACTTTTTCAACAGGTAGGCGAAGGCGAAGGCGATATTGGTCATACCCTGAATCGACATTCTGGGCAGGCCCGCCGACACCGCCAACCGGGCGGCATAGACCGCATCGATCACTGCGTGGTGAATACTGAAACCCTGATCCCAGCAATCCTGCACAATCCCTTTGCTTAAACCGATGTCCCACTGACGGGTGCCGCCGGCACCGCCATTCAGGAAACTGAGATAATCGGTCTGGGCGTCACCACCCAGCTGACCTTCATTAAAACAGTCGGCATGAATGGCTGCGGCTGTCGCGATACCATTCAAACCATTAAACACCATGTGGTGACCAATCAGCTTGGTGACCGCGCCGGCTGAAGGGGAGGAACCAAAAAATTTAGGATGGCCCAACCGTTTCAGTAACGGTAACAGGCGTTGGTAGATGGTCTCGTTCCCACTGGCCAGGATCAACATCCCCTTGGGATCAGCACCCCCCAACTGCGCCCCAAGCGGTCCACCCGTGAGTGGATAATTTATATAGTCCACCTGCTGGTCATCACAATACTGAAACGCCACTTCGGCAAAATCGGGACTGACCGTTGAGAGGTGCAGGATAAAGGGGCGTTCGGTTGAAACTTTTTTCAAGCGCCGGGTTAGTTCACTGATGATCTGAACATCGTCCCCATTTTTTCCGGCACAGACCACCACCCCATCCAGATCACCCTGTCCTACCAACTCATCAAGCGTGGCGACCAATTCAGCCCCGTGATTTTGCCAGGCGGTACGATACTGATCACGAGTGCCCCCTCGGGTACCTCTGTCCTGCACCCGCAATACCCTGGCCGGCCCATCCTCTGTCAGGTGGGTTGCAGCGGGTCCCGCCATCATGCCCAGTCCACCTACATATGCGAGTTTTAACATGTCGTTATCCTAATCACTAAAGGGTCTGTGAAAATCGCATCTTAGCAGAACTTTGTCCTGGGTATTCGACACAGTTGGCTGGGTTTTAAACCGGTTTGCAATGGGAGGGGAATCACCGATAGAGTGAGGGGTCAAACAGCAAACACTTTTACAGCGACCAGGAAAAGACATTTTGATCAAACAGCCGGTTAAATGGTTACTCTTGGGGATGCTTCTGCTGACAATTCTCGGCTGCGCCTGGAAAACCTGGGAACAGGCAACCGCCTATGAGCAGATCACCCTACAGATCATTCAACAACTTCAGGCACACACTCAACTGGAGAACAGCGGCCGTGAGCTACTGGAAACACTCAGCTTCGGTCTCTACGACGGTCATTCCAAACAACTGGAGCAGTTAAATCAACAAAAGTCTCTGCAGGCTGCCTATAGAACATCGGTTGATCAGTTGACCGGGCTGTTTTTACTCTTGGCCAGCAGTTTCCTTTTGGTCAGTTGGCTGTCTAACCGTCGGGCAGGGGATCTCGGTTATGCCATGCTGACTGTTTCGGTCATCGCCCTGGCTGTTGGACTCACCACACCCATCCTCTCGGTCGAGGCCAGCAAGGAGCTGCCGGTGCTGGGGGAGACCGTTTTGCAGTTTCAATCCAAGGGAATCCTGACCACCATCACGGGTCTTTGGGAGAATGGTAACCAGTGGCTGGCCCTGCTGTTGCTGTTATTCAGCGTACTGTTACCGTTGTTGAAAACCGGTGTCGCCTGGTTAACCTTATTCAGCCGTACCCATCCTGTCTCGCTACAGGGCCTCCATCTCAGTCGCCATCTGGGCAAGTGGTCGATGGCGGATGT
>JAPHUG010000327.1 GCA_026197195.1 Sedimenticola sp. | reverse complement strand
CTGTATAACGCCTTGATCCGTACGATCGAGTGTTGCCGTGGCCTCGGCAGTGGCGGCACCAACCTGATTGGCCACTTGCGTTACGCCCTGAATCATCTCACTCACTTGCTGCAACATATTGTTGTAGGCGGCGTAGGCGTGCCCTATTTCGTTTTTGCTGTCCTGATAACCAATCGGCTTGGAGAAGTCGCCCTTACTCACTTCGAGCAGATGGTTGCGCAGACGTTCTATCTCACTCATCAGTACGGTCATACCAAAGACCCGACCAAGCACCACCAGCAGGAGAATAGCAATGGTCATAACGAAGGCGATTGACTGTTGAAACGCCACCGCTTCATTTGCCAACGTTGCCATCATGCCGACAGCCTTGTTCATCTCTACCAACACTTTGGTTGACTGCGCCTGGATGGCGGCCAGTGAAGCGGCATCCGGTTTTTCTGCGTACTGGAGAATCACTTTTTTGTAGGCTTGCCAGAGTGAGTCAACCAGCTGCAGTTGGGCGATAATGGCACTATCTTTGACCGGCACCATGTTCTGCGCCGGATCACCCTTGAGCAGTGCTTGATGGGATGACTCAAACAGACTGATTGTTTTTTCCATCACAATGCGGTCTTCGGCCTGCTGTCCTACCAGCAAGGCCTCTTTGGCCAGTTTTTGACTCAGCATGCGCTGACGTCCGGCCACATTGATGGCATTGGAGTCAGCCCCGATACTCAGGTATATCGTCACTACCGAGGTCAGAGCACAGAAAAAGATCAGTGCATACGAAAACAGAAACTGACTGTTGATTGACCGCATTCCCAATAGGGAAAGAAACCAACGTATCAGGTGGGTTATGGACGCTCTCATGATTAATTCCCCGGATAATATTCCTTATCAGCCAACTGGTTGCGACTCATGACCAGCCAGTTCCTACAGAGGCATGGATGTTTACAACACGCTGTAACTTATAAATAAGTGATGAAAAACACTGAAAATAGTAGCGACAATAAACCGCATTCCTTTAACCAGTGAAAAAGCCTGTTGTTGACCCAGGTCAACTAATCGTCTTATTCTGAATTCTTGCTGTTATTCATTCACTTAATTCAAGCGCCAGTAACGCCTTGCTGGTGATCCGACGACGAATCATGGCATGCTGATCACCATCGACCATGACCTCGGGAATGATATCCCGGCTGTTGTAAATGGAGGCCATAACCGCGCCATAAGCTCCTGCCTTCAGCAAGGCGACACGCTCCCCCTGCTCTATTTTTGGCAGGGTTATCGCCTTGTGAAAGAAATCGGTACTCTCACAGATAGGGCCAACCACATTAACGACCTCTTGCGCTTGATCTCCATCCCGCAGTGGTTGCATAGGGTGAGCCGCCTGATAGAGGGCTGGACGCATCAGGTCATTCATTCCGGCATCGAGGATCAGAAAGGGCAACGGCTCGGCTTCTTTGCGATAGATCACCTCGCTCACCAATACCCCTGCTTCACCGACAAGTGAACGTCCCGGTTCAATTGCAATGTTCAAATGATCCATTTTCTGTAAATGCTCATACATCACGCTTGCCACTGTTTCAAAATCCAGGAAGTGGCCATCGCCATAGTCGATGCCAAAGCCGCCACCCAGATCCAGATGCTCAATTGGGAATCCTCTTGATCTGAGATCGGTAATCCAGTCGCATAGTCGCTCACAAACCTTGCGATAGGGTTCCGGCGTCACAATCTGTGAGCCGATATGCACGGCCAGACCCCGCAGTTGTAATGAATCACTTTCAGTGATGATGCCGAGGATCTGATCCAGCTGTTCCATCGGCACACCAAACTTGCTCCCTTTCACACCGGTTGTGATATGCCGGTGTGTCGATCCATCCACATCGGGATTGATACGCACGGAAACAGCCGCCACTTTACCCGTCCGCTGACAGAGGGCGCGCAATGCCTCTAACTCGGGCAGAGATTCCAGGTTGAATTGCCCAATGCCCGCCTCCAGTGCAGCCAGCAACTCATCCTGGCGCTTACCGACACCGGAAAAGATCACCTTTTCAGCCGGGATACCGGCCACCAGCACCCGCTCCAGTTCACCCACAGAGACGACATCCGCCCCCAGACCCGCCTTTGCCATCATTCTAAGAATGGTCAAATTGCTGTTCGCTTTCACCGCATAATGAATAGTGGCATTCAACCGACTGAAGGCGTCTTTACAGGCTGCTATCTGCTGTTCAATGGTGGCTTTTGAATAACAATAGAAAGGCGTCCCTATGGCTTCAGCAACGCTATCCAAGGCCACTGACTCCATGTGGAGTTGATTATCTTTATAACGAACCACCTGATTCATCTTCATTAACCTCTTTCAAAATATAACGGGATGATCAAATGCTAATCACTTTGAGACCGCTACACAGCTGTAAAACGGCGCTTTTGGCGCTGTTAAATCAACGGAATAGCCATCGTTTTCACGGCAGCGGTAGCACTGGACGCGCGGCTTAAAAAGCCGCGATAATCAGGGTGTGGATAAATTTGACCAGCAGATCATCCGTCGTTTACAGCAGAATGCCCGCGAGTCATTGGCGGCTATCGGTCGTGATATCGGTCTTTCCCGCAGCGCGGTGGCAGAACGCATACAGCGTCTTGAGGAGCGTGGTGTAATTGAGGGCTATACCATCCGTCTCGGTGAGGCAGGCCAAAAAGCGGTACAAGCCTACTTCCAACTCAGCCTATCCCCTTTCAAGCTGGATGAACTTCTACCGACACTTCATGCCATCCCTGAGATTCGTATCGGACATGCACTGAGTGGCGAGGTGGATTTGATCCTGTTTGCAGAAACGGAATCCATGGAGCGCCTGAACCAGATAAGAAAACAGCTGGAGCAGCTACCGGATCTTAAACGCCTGCTCACCTGCCCTGTGTTGCAATCCGTAACCGAGGGGATGGATTGACTCCCCTGTTATCGGGATCAACATCTCTTATTGTTAATGTTTCTGGAATAGAGCTAGGCTGTCATCTTCGCAGAAAGGTTTTACAGGGTTTGCAGTATGGATTTTCCAAGAACTCACGGTACTGATACAGATAGCCATGTTGTCGAAAAACACTACGCGGTGATCTATGCCCCCGGCAAGCGCCGCGCCCGCTTTGCGGAGAACTGCGTGCAGTTGGTGGATTCTTCACTGGATGCGATTGATCAGGCTGACACTGAAAAAAACTACTACCCGGCCTTCATCTATGGGCCTTCGGTCTCTTCCGAGGGTTTCAGGCTCTACTATCTGATCGAGTGGCTGGAAGAGTAAGCCTTTAATAGCTTATCGCTCAAGCCCCAGGCGAAGTCCAAAAAAGACCATCACCGAGCCGGTCAGGCTGTCAAAGATACGCCCCACACGGGGACGGGAAAGCCAGTGGTAGGCACGACGAACCATCAGCACCAGCACCAGCTGCCAGATATTGGCTATGACGAAGTGGATACCGGCAAGAAACAGGGATTTGGTTAGCGCCGGGTCAGTCGGCTGTATGAACTGGGGCAAAAACGCCATATAGAAGACCACCGTCTTCGGATTCAGTACATTGGACAGAAATCCTTCTCGCAGGGAGACCCAGGGTGACACCTTCTGGTGTTTGATCTTGCCCTCTTCCAACTTCAGTGCGCTCTGCCCCTTATAAGCGGAATAGAGGCTCTTACCTCCCAGCCAGACCAGATAACAGGCACCCGCCAGTTTGAGCAGACTGAACATCCAGGCCGACTGCATCAGGATCAACGAGATACCCCCAGCAGAGACCGCTGCATGAACAAACAACCCCAGGCAGATCGCCAGACTGGTGAGTGCCCCGTCCCTGAAGCCGCCACGCACGGTATTGCGTATCACCAGCAGGGTATCCACACCCGGCGAGACTGTGAGCAGCGTTATGGCCACCAAATAGGCCCAGAGATAAGTATCAAAATACATTGTTTATCTTAACAATCAAGGTGTTAGTAATATTTAATAGAATGAACATTCTATCATGGGAAGCTCTGATGGAAACAGAAATAATTGACGCCTGCAGGGGGTGAATCCAGCGGAGCCGGAGTCAAGCTAGCCCCTCAACAGAAGCTAACCTATCAAAGTAATGGCTTGACTCCGGCCCCTCGTTATTAAAATCAGCTACTGAAAAGCCTGCCGACTAACAAGGGCAAAACCGTTTCAATCCGATAGATCCGATCCCCCAAATCAACAGGCCTACAGCCCGCCTGGATCAGTTTATCCACCTCATAGGGTATAAATCCCCCCTCCGGGCCGATACAGACCACCGAGGGCTGATCAACAGGCAGCTTCACCACCTCATCAGAGGCGGTGTAAGGGTGGGCCACCAGACCCAGCTTGTCCTGCAGCAAAGCGGGCAGTTCATCTTCTACGAAGGGTTTGAAGCGTTTATGTAGGCTGACCTGGGGTAGTTGTGTGTCCTTGACCTGTTCCAAACCCAGAATTAAGGCCTCTTCTATCT